>JAYRVV010000258.1:0-4896 GCA_041918415.1 Bdellovibrionota bacterium
ATCGAAGGAACATACACGCACAGACAAAATATTGTGTCCATTGAGATTTTAAAAAAGCAAAATGAAATTTTAGAAGATTTTTTTATTCAAGAACCGCTTCAATTAAGTTTTCAAAAACCAGATATACAAACCAACTCATCCACGTATCAATTAAAAACCACATCACAAAACGGTTTTCTACCGAATCAAAAAATCATGGGTCTTGCTCTGTTTAAAACGACCAATGGCACAGAACACCGTCTGGTCACGCTGAGTCTTTCAAACCAAACGAATGAAAGAATTTGGCTGTTTGTATTGTTTGCCTTAATTGGCGGCCTGATACTTAACCTCATGCCCTGTGTTTTTCCAGTGATATCGATAAAGTTTCTAAGTATTCTTAATCAAGCCAAATCAAACCCAAGAGAAATCAAGTGGCAAAGCCTGTCTTATGTACTTGGTGTTGTTCTCTCTTTCATTTCGTTCGCATTGATCCTTGCACTGATTAAAAAAGCGGGACTCTCCTTGGGTTGGGGCTTTCAACTGCAATCGCCTTATTTTTTAATATTTTTGATTTTCCTATTTGTTTACCTCGCCTTTGTTTTTCTTGGACTTGATGAAATTTATTTACCTTCAAGATTTTCAAAAGCATCTTCACATGTTTTGACTCAATTTTGGACAGGTGTGTTGGCCGTGTTGGTTGCATCTCCTTGCACAGCTCCCTTCATGGGGGTTGCAATGGGTTTTGCCCTGTCACAAAACACGTTCATCTTAATCTCAATATTTTTAGCATTGGGCATTGGCTTTGCGTTGCCTTATGTGATGTTTGCCATTCGACCTTCATTGGTCTATGCGCTACCCAAACCCGGACCTTGGTTGGACCATTTCAAAAAATTTATGTTTTTTCCCATGATTTTTACTTCTTTGTGGCTGATCTGGGTGTTTGGAAAAATCACCAGCCACACATCAAGCATGATGGTATTAGGTGCCCTTGTGTTGTGGTCGATTGCCTTCTGGCTTAAACATGAAAAACTGTTGGTTTCGTTTTCTCGTTGGCCATTGTTCGCTTTGAGTGTTTTACTGGCACTTTACTCCATTCATTTCAAATCAACACAAAACCAAAACATCACGCAGATCCAATGGGAAAACTTTTCACTCAATCGAATTGAAGCATTGGAATCAAACAAACAATCCTATTTCATCAATTTCACGGCGTCTTGGTGCATCACATGCCAAATCAACAAACGCATCACGTTTGCCAACAGCGAGATTGCTCACGTCATCTTAGAGAAAAAATTGGTGATGATCGAGGCCGATTGGACAAAAAAAGATCCCGTCATCACTCAAGCCCTGGCCAAGCACAATCGCATCAGCGTGCCCTTTTATGTGTTTTACAATGGCGCGACCAACACCAAAACATTTTTACCTGAAATTTTAAGTCCCGGAATTTTTAGAAAAAATGTTTTAGAAAAACTTAACTGAATTTGAGGAGATTTTTATGCTAAAAATATTTTTTTCACTGATGATGTTTACATTTTTAACTCATGCCTATGACAACAGTGCAAAAGTAAAAAATTTTGAACTTTTAAACCAATCGGGTCAGACCGTTTCCCTTTCTCAATTCAAAGGAAAAATCGTGGTGCTTGAGTGGTACAACAAGGACTGTCCGTTTGTGAGAAAGCATTATGAGTCAAAAAACATGCAAGGATTGCAAGCCAAATACACAGCCCAAAATGTCACATGGCTGACGGTCATATCTTCGGCCAAAGGCAAGCAGGGACACTTAAACGCTTTGCAAGCCAAAGATCAAATGGCTTTGGAGGGCATGAAATCAAATCATGTACTCATCGATGAGCAAGGGCTTGTGGGAAAAGCGTTTGATGCCAAGACCACACCTCACATGTTCATTTTGGATCAGCATCAAAATTTGGTTTATCAAGGCGCGATTGATTCCATCGCCTCGGTTGATTTAAACGACATTAAAAAAGCCACGCCTTATTTTGAAAACGCAATCAAAGAACTGTTAAATAGTAAAAAAATAAGTCTCGCCTTTACAAAGGCTTATGGCTGTTCTGTGAAGTACTAATCGTTGAGTATTAAAAAATTGGGTTCGTTGCCTGCTATGGCCACAAAAGTTTTGGATTCGCCCGCAAGCAAGGATACAGGGTTGATGTCATAAAGCACCGAACCCGGACTGTTTAAATCGGTAGCCGCCACACGATAATCACCTTCACCCGTGTCAATTTTGCTGGTCACTGAACCCACGGTAACGTTTTCACGTACGCGTGTTGCAACATTGTCCAAAGGCGTGCTTAAGGTCAAAGGTACGTGCACATCAAAAGCCACATCACTTAGATTAAGCACACGAATTCTTCCTTGTCCTTCAGGCAAGGCACTGTTGTCTTGTTCATAGATTTGCGAAAGCACCCCTGAAGCCACAGCACCATACACAAGGATTCGACTGTCACCCGTTCCGCTTGGAACAATCTCTACTTCGCCGATCGAATCAGCTTGGCCAGTTTGATGAATGGTCATGTCAGCACCGCCGGCATCAATTCTGAAATAATCAGAATCACCTTCAAAGGCCAAATTCGAGACCACTTTTTTACCCGCAATGTACAGATCTATGGCCACCTCATCTGACACCAAATTAAGCACCGAGACCCTGACACGATCCGAAGCGCTCGAACAAGATAAAATCAACAACCCAAGCACACTAAATAAAAACTTTTTCATGGTGAGACTTTAACAAAAGTCACAAGATTGGACAAATGAAACGAATGTTGCACAGAGTTATTAAAAAGTTGCCAATAAAATGTCCCCTTAGGTCGCATTTTGTTTTCATTTCGCCAAATCAAAATCTTGGCTAAGAGAGGGGGATTGGAACTGAATCAGTCAAGCTGATAAATCTTAAGTGGCCAAATACAGAGTGTAATTTAGAATGGCACTACGTGTATAATTCATTCTTGACATTTCATGATAAATCATGAAATAATGGAGACATGAAAAAACCAGTCAAATTTGCGACACAATTAGATGAGACTGTCTTAAGAAAATTAAAGTCTTTTACGGATCAACAAGACAAAAAAATTTCATTCGTTGTCAATGCAGCTGTTGCTGAGTATTTACAAAAATATCAGGTACGCCCTGCATTTAAAGATGCCATGGATAGAGTGATTCATAGAAATGAGAAACTACTTAAAAAGTTAGCCTCGTGAAAACAACCATATTCCCGACTCTTGAGGAAGCATTAGAACTACACCTCGTTCTGATCGAAAAATTTGGAGGCTCTACCGGGATTAGAGATCAAGGCCTCTTGGAAAGTGCATTAATTCGACCTCAAATGGAATATTACGGCTCACTTTCGCAACAAGCTGCAGCCTTATTGCAGAGTTTATCAAGAAACCATCCCTTTTTAGACGGAAATAAACGAATGGCATTCGCCCTTACCGCCATTTTTCTTGACCTGAATGGTTACGATCTCATTGTTGAAACTGATGCTGCTCATCTATTTATCGTCGATGATGTCATCAGAAAACACAAAGAGGTTGACGAAATTGCTACATGGCTAGAGCGGCACATGACGAAACGAACCTAACAAGATATTCGAATCCAACTCGATTTTCTTAAAATCTCAATTTTCATTGTAAATAAATACGAGTAAAAATGGCTAAGAGTGGAGGATTCGAACTGAGACGCTTAAAATAAAATTATGGATTTAAGCTGCGCGCCTTCTCTTTTTAGCTTGGTGCAGATCAAAGGTAGCTTGTAAATTCATCCACAACTTAGCAGATGTTCCAAGAGCATCTGCAAGGTCTAACGCTGAAT
Organism: Bdellovibrionota bacterium; assembly: GCA_041918415.1. GTDB lineage: Bacteria > Bdellovibrionota_G > JALEGL01 > JALEGL01 > JALEGL01 > JAYRVV01. The sequence continues at coordinate 3,805 of JAYRVV010000258.1, forward strand.
CTGCCGTAATACCTCTTTTACCTTTAATAAGTTCGTTAAGCTTAGCCGGTGTCCATCTCAGTTTTTTGGAAAACTCAGCCTGACTGGTTCCTTCAGGCTCAAGAAACTCTTCTAAAAGCATCTCGCCTGGATGGAACGGATTATTGGGTGTTTTCATAAGATCCCCTTTCAACGCTTCAGTGATAATCCACTATGCGTACTTTATGGGCGTTGCCATCATTCCATTGAAAAACGACACGCCATTGATTGTTAATTCTGATGGAATGGAACCCTTTCCATTCCCCTTTTAAAGCTTCAAGACGATTTCCCAAAGGAACACGAAGATCAATAAGTCCAGCTGCATCATGCAAATAAAGCAACTTACGTCTGGCAATTCTCCGAAGTTCTTGAGGAAACTGCCTAACCACACGAGTAACTTTATCATCAAACAGATCCTGCGAAAGTTGGTCTCCAAAGCTCTCAATCATCATTATCGCATTATCGAATACTGATAATCAAGTCAATTTTAAAGATTAGATGGTACAAACAGAAGTTGTGAGGACACAATTTATGTTTATCATTTCAAATACTTAGAAAATGGCTAAGAGAGGGGTCTTCCCTCCGGTCACTTTTGCCTTGCAAAAGATGCCTACGGCCTACTCCTTCACCACCCATCTTTGATGGGTCCCCGGTTTGTGCTTTTGAATCATTGGCCATCTTCTTCGTTGTCGCTCGCTCGCCATCCTCACGCACCCCTTTTGTGCGCTGTGGTGGCTCACTCGCTGCCGCCTCGAATCTGGCTCAATCCTTCAAAAGCTACGCAAGCCAATTTGTAACACACCTTTCACTTTAAGTGATCCGACTTTTGTCCGATCGTCGAATCCCCTCGTTGTCAAAATGCTCCCTTAGGTCGCATTTTGTTTTCATTTCGCCAATTCAAAATTTTGGCGGAGAGAGGGGGTCTTCCCTCCGGTCACTTTTGCCTTGCAAAAGATGCCTACGGCCCGATCTCCTTAACCACCCATCTTTGATGGGTCCCCGGTTCAGTCCGATCGTCGAATCCCCTCGTTGTCAAAATGCTCCCTTAGGTCGCATTTTGTTTTCATTTCGCCA
>JAYRVV010000259.1:0-4661 GCA_041918415.1 Bdellovibrionota bacterium
ATCAAGTTAGAAAGCTAACACAACAATGTCTGGAAAAATTAAAAGAAAGTAGGTCAAGAGAGGGTCAAATGATCTGTAAAGTGTTGAGCAAGAAAATAAAAACAATTCAAGATAAGGTTGAGAACATCAAGGTGATCAACGAAAATGAACCCATTTCAAAATTGGATCAGCTCAAAGCAAGATTGGATAAACTGATAAGTTCTGCGAACATCGAAAAAGGCAGGTTGGAAGAGCAATTGGCTTTATTGTCCGATAAGCTGGATGTCACGGAAGAGCTTGATCGACTAAAAATACATTTAACCAATTTTGAAACCAGTCTTTGTTTGAAAGAATCTATGGGAAAAGAGCTGGATTTTTTGCTTCAAGAAATGTTAAGAGAAGTCAACACCGTTGGTTCTAAAAGCCAAAATATTTTAATCAAAAATGATGTGGTGTATTTAAAAACAGAACTGGAAAAAGTTCGAGAACAAATTCAGAATTTGGAGTGAGCATGATTGTTGTAATTTCAGCGCCTTCAGGAACCGGTAAAACAACTGTGGTTGATAAACTTTTAAAAAAGGATCGAAATTTAAGAAGGGTCATCACCCATACAACAAGAAGCCCGAGGCCAGGTGAAAAAAACAAACAAGACTATCACTTTGTTGCTCAGGATAAATTTAAATACATGCTGAAAAATAAATATTTTGTGGAATGGGCAAAGGTTTATGGGTGTTACTATGGCACTTCAAAAGCCGAACTTTTTAAAAACACGAAGGATGCGGTTTTGGTGATTGAGGCAAAAGGAGCAAAACAAATCAAACGTATTTATCCAACCAACGCTGTGTTTATCATGTTGCTTCCACCATCCAAAAAAGAACTTATCAAAAGAATTAAAAAAAGAGCATCTTCCAAAAAGGAAAATATTTCAATGAGAATAAAAAATGCCAAACATGAAGTCAGGCAAATGTTGTGGTACGATTATGTTGTCTTAAACGATCACTTGGATGTTGCTGTGGTTAAATTGGCAAACATCATCAAGGCACAAAGAAACCATATCAATGTTGTGCGAAAAAGTGTGATGTCTTTTTTATGAACAATTTTTTGATACCGGCCTATAGGTGATTTGTACAAGTGAGCCGTTTTTTCCAAGGTCCCTGGCGTTTAATAGTCTGACTCTTTTTCCTTCTACAATAAAATCATCCACCTTTTTGTTGCCGACGTAAACGTACAACGTGCCTTCACACGCATCTTCTTTAATGTCAAAAACAGATTGAAAAGAAGATGCGATGGCAATATTTTCTGAAAAGGATTTAAAGGCCTCGTTAAAAAGATTTTGATCTTGTGTCAGTGAAAGATCAACCAGATCACCTTTGGCAAGTTTAACAAAGTCATTATAACCATGCGCCAGTTCTTGATAAGGGCTTTCGATAAATCCAGGTAGTCCCTGATAGCCAACAACGGCCGCGTAAAAACCCAGCGCCCCTTGAAAACGAATGATTTCATCAAACACTTTTTTAAAATCCCAAACCAAATGGTAAGTTCGACCCATCAAGGTGGAGTAGTATTTTGCTCTGATGCGTGCTTCATAGCAGTACGCAAAGTTAGACAATCCCATGGGTTCAAAACTGTAGTTGGGAACAAGTTCAGAATCATTGCACTCAATGGCCGCAGAAGTTCCAATGTCGTTTTCATCAGATACAAAGATCACCGCCAGTGTTGCACCATCTCTAAAAAATCCCTTGCTTTTATTGTGAGACAATTTTTCTGGGTTTAGAAAACTTTCTTTTAATGCATATAGACCTGCTTCACCGAAACTGGCCAATAAATCGTAGGTTAGATCGGACTCCAAATTGTACTTGAATAAGTTAACTCCTTTTTTGATGCACGAAACATCTTTAAATTTTTGTCCTATCAATCCGCCAGTTTCATCAGCCTGTCCGGGTATGACGGCAGCGCATAAATCGATGTTCTTGTTTTTAAAAGTTTCCACAAAACCAACGAGCGCTTTTCTCATGGCGGTAATTTCGTCGAACATGGACTCAGAAGTGTCAACAATCAAAAGTAAATCCACTTTGGATGACTCGCTTGCGTTTTGTGTCCATGTCTCAGTAACGTATAAGGAAGGGGGCAAGGTGTTGGGCTCGCCAACTTGTGTTGAATTATTTTGAGAATCGCGCGATGTGGAACTAAACTCTTGATGTTGATTGCAAGCAATGATTAAACAAAGCGCGGCAAATAAAAAAAGTCTCACATTTCCTCCTTCAATGGAAGGCGTTTGCTATCACGACATCCTTGTTTACACAAGAAAACAAAGGGGCAGATTGTTCTGCCCCTATTGTTGGTGTTCGCTAAAAGATCATTGAAGGAGGATGATCTTTATTGACATGAACCAAGACTGTTAGGTGTTTTATAAGTAATTTGAATCAAAGAGCCTGCATGACCGGCGTCAAGGTAACTGTTGATGCGAACACGTGTGTTTGTGAGCACTGTGTACTTGCTTGAGTTTATGCTTACGCCATCGACTTTAACTGTGATGGTGCCAGCGCATGATGTTTTTGAAAGATCAAACGTGGTCATCAAGTTGGCTGCACTTGATATTTTTGGAGCCAAGCTTGAAAATGCAGCGTTAAAGGCACTTTGGTTTGAGGTTAATGAAATGTCCACAATGTCGCCACCTGTAAGGTTGACATAGTCGATGTATCCATAGGCTATTTCTTCACTGTACGGAGGAAGTGTAGCCCCAATTGGGTAACCAATGACAGCGCTGTAAAGCGAAAGCTCACCTTGAAACTGTGTGGTTGCATTAAAAACTTGGTTGTATCCCCACAGTAGGTTGCCATAAGCGTCTGAATAGTAATCTCTTCGAATGGTGGCTTCTTGATAGTTGTTTCCTTTAAACGATCGACCATCGGGCGTGAACGTGAGTCCAGAAATGATTTGCCTGTTCAAGCTGTCATAGTTTCTTGATTCAGAAATATCGTTTTCATCAGATACAAAGATCACAGCCAAGGTTGCGCTGTTTCTAAAAAATCCAAGTTGTTTACTTTGATTGAGTTTGTACGAATTACGGATGGCTTCTTTTAAAGAGAACAAGCCTGATTCATGATCAACGGTGCAACCAAAACACTCAAAGCTTAAATTGGCTTGCACAAGGTTTGTAAAATTACTGTCCTGTTTGTTGCAGGCAACTTTACTTTCGTTTGTTCCATCGGATGAGACAAGTACGCCAGAGTATGAATCTGATGCAGCAAGCATAACACCAGCGCAAAGATCAATGTTGTTTCCTAGTAAGTTTGCTACAAAACCATTGAGTGCGTTTTTCAATGCAGTGATGTCATCTTTCATCGATCCAGATGTATCGACAATGAAAAGCAAATCCACTTTAGGTTCATGCGCTTCTACTTGTGTCCATGAATCGCTGATCCATTGGGCAGGGGCAATGGGTGTGGGCGTAGGTGAAGGTACTGGTGTGGGTTCTGGAATAACTGTAGGTGTAGGCATGATCGTTGGCTCTGGAATAACCGTTGGTTCGGGAATCACAGTGGGTTCTGGGATTACAGTAGGTTCTGGAACCACAGTAGGCTCGGGAATGATGGTGGGTTCTGGCGTTGTGTTGGGTGTAGGTAAGGGATTAGGATTGTCGATGATTTGAGGGTTCGATTCAGGTTCTTGATCCAATGTTTGAGAACTCAATGGAGGATTGACACCGTCTCGGCTGAATCTGTGAAGGCTTGCTTGTTGTGCGCAGCTTTGCAAAATAACGATCGTCATCAACCCAGTTATAATTTTTTTCATCATACAATTTCCCTTCATGATCAACACCAACATCGGTAACTTACAGTTCAATTCAAGTGCCAAAATTAAGTGCTTAATATTTAACACTTTTGCAAAGCAGAGCTGATTTTACGCAACTAAAATTAACACTGAAGAATGAAAAAAATGCAGATTTGTGAGTGAAATAAAAAGGCGGGTTTTTAAACCCGCCTTTGTGGTGGTGCCATAAAGATTACTGAAGGAGGATAATCCTTATTGACACGAGCCTTGTGAATTCGGTGTTTTGTAATTGATTTGAATCAAAGAGCCTGCTTGACCGGCATCAAGGTAGCTGTTGATGCGAACACGTGTGCTTGTAAGCACTGTGTATTTGCTTGAGTTCAAAGTTATGCCACCGACTTTAACCGAGATTGAGCCAGCGCATGATGTCTTTGAAAGATCAAATGTGGTCATCAAGTTAGCAGCTTGAGAGATTTTGGGTGCCAAACTTGAAAAAGCTGTGTTAAATGCCGATTGGTTTGAGGTGAGTGATATGTCGATTTTATCTCCGCCCATCAAGTTAACCAAATCGATGTATCCGTACGCTGTACTAGATCCACTGTTCAGGTGGCCTATGACAGCAGAATAAACCGACAATTCTCCTTGAAAGTTGATCAATGCATTGTGAACTTGATTAAAACCCCATGTTAAGTCGTATACGCCGTTGTTTAATGTTGAATAATAGTCTCTTCTTAAGGGAGCCTCATAGTCATCAAACACCAAGCAAGGGTCATTCGGGTTAAACCCTATACCTAAGCCACAAGATGTTGAGATGTCATTTTCATCTGTGGCGAAAATCACAGCCAAAGTTGCATTATCCCTAAACAATCCAAGTTGTTTATTTTGGCTATATTTTGTTGGGTTATGAA
>JAYRVV010000260.1:0-4288 GCA_041918415.1 Bdellovibrionota bacterium
AAGGAATTTTCAACTTCTCCTACTTGCAATAGATGTTCTTTGCCATTAACAAACTCTTCATAACATTTTAACAAGTAGCATTTTACGTTTGCTTGATAATAGGCTTTCGCGACAAGTTTGATTTGACCTTGATACTTTTTGTAAAATTTATCACTTTCATCATCTGGTGCGTTTGAGTAAAGATTTACTTCTCTATTCATTTTATTCGACAATTGACCAACAGCCGGAACGATTAGTACATTTTCTCTCTGCTTTGGGTCTTGCCCTTGCTCAAAAGGTTTCTGTATTATATTGGTCTTTAGATTAAAAAGTGTTTTATAGTTTGGTAGACGTTTTCTTTTTTTTAATTCATTAATTACTTTATCTAGATATTTTATTTTATCAACATCATCATCTATCATACTCAAGATCCGTTCAATTCCAGAATTAAAATCTTTTAATGTTTCATCATTATTGTTTTTATTAATGCTTAATGCCATTTTTTCTACTTGTATTATCAAGTCTTTGATGTGGTTCGAAATAAAATCTTTATCAGCAAAAGGACTGATTCCTAATACATTGCTTCTTTCCTTATAAGCAGACCACCAAGTTTTGAAACTTTTATAGATCAATTCAAACATGTTTATGATTGCAAAGACAGGCAGACCCGAATAAATAGTTGCCATTTTACGATTGGGATTATCTTTTTGAGCGTTGTCAATCATCCGTCTGAGATCTCCCCACACTTTTTTATGTATTAGATGTATTGCGCTTTTGTAAAATTCTTGCTTATTAAGCCAAGCATACCTGCCATTAGATTGTACGGGCCTCATGGCCATGGAAAGCTTATCTTTGATAATCTCTTCATCGCTATCTCTTTTAAACACTATGCCCAATGCGTTTTCTTTTTTTATTTCATCAAACAACTTTTTGGCTAAAGTCTGCTCATAGTACCTTAACTGTGCAGCTTGATACTGCTGATACAGATCTATTAATTTTAGCTTTTCATGAAGATCCTCTTCACTTCCAATGAGAGCTTTTATAGACATCATAAATTTCCCTCGAATTTTTGGATAATTACTTTGATTTAAAAGCTCATTGACTTCTTTATAATAATTTTCCTTATTTTTAACAAAGCTATATTTTGATTCTCCATTTGACCTTGAGACTTTAAACACCATTTGTAGCAATTTACGAATTTGCTCTTCATTAAATTCTTCATTTGTCACACCAAATATAGCTTCGAAGGGTGTTCCCCATGTATCCGATGGTTTTAGTGATTTGACTTTTTGATAAAATTCATTTGTGGCTTTCGGTTCCTTATACTTTGATCTTTGAAATCGATCTGAAACAATCATCGACACTTCACTATGTAATTTTAATTGATTTAAAATTACTTCAATTGACAATGTCGATGCACTCTTACACAATTCACTAAATAATTTATAATTTGGATGCTTTGAAAAAGCATCGAATGATATGGGAAACAATTTTTTTGAAAGTTGTGGTTGAGATTGGCAGAATGTATTGAATTTTTCTTGTGTGCATATCTTTGCTTTCAATAAAACCTTGGACATTTCAAGAAAATTTTTATCTTCGCGTACGTCAGCTTTTGTGTAATTTAGTAAAAGCAAGACCAAAACAAGAACAACACTTTTAAAATACATCATCGAAACATCCCAAGATCGCTTACATATTGCAGGGCATTAGATAAATCAAGCAATGAATTTCTTTGCCCCGCCCATCATTCTGTAAGTTTTTGAAATGATTTAGAAATCTTTATGTTAAATTTTAATTTTTCCCATTCTATAAAAGGCCTCTTGCAAACGCACTTCGCTTGAGGTTATTGAAAGTCTAAAATAACCCTCCCCGCCTTTTCCAAAGCCAGCTCCTGGAGTAATCAACACCCCTGTTTTTTGTAAAACTTGATCGCAGTACTCAAACGATGACATTTGATTGGGCACCTTACACCAAAAATAATATGTGGCCTTGGGGACTTTAAATGAAATATTTAATTCCTTCAAAGCCTTGCTGACCAAATCTCTTCTTTTTTCAAACAAGGTCACGTTTTGATCTGTATATTTTTTCCAGTTTTCAAGCGCATGGCATGCGGCCACTTGGATGGCTCCAAAAACACCTGAATCAATCGATGTTTTCACCCTCGCCATGGCTGCAATGGCTTTCTCACTACCCACCACAAAAGCCACACGCCATCCCGTCATGTTAAATGTTTTACTTAAGGAGTGAAACTCAAGGTGATGATCTTTGGCAGCCTCAACTTGCATATAGCTTGGACACGTTAAACCATCATAAGCAAGCTCAGTGTAGGCAGCATCATGACACATCAATATTTCATGCTTTAAACCAAAATCAAACGCCCTTTCAAGATCACTCAACGATATGCACGCCGAGGTGGGGTTGTTGGGGTAATTAAAAAACATCATCTTCACTTTGCTTAAATCATCTTTTTCAATTTCATCAAAGTTGGGTAAAAATTGATTGCTTTCTCTAAGCGCATAAAACCTTGTCTTGGCCAAGGCAAAATGTGTGGATGTCTCGTACACAGGATAAGCAATATCCGGACAAAGCACTTCGTCGTCCGGATTGACAAAAGCCAGGGGTGCATGGGCAAGCCCTTCTTTGGAACCAATCAGAACCATCACTTGTTTTTTAGGGTTTAGTGCAACATTGAAGCGATCTTCATACCAATTGGCAATGGCCTGGCGTAAGACCAATGATCCAATGTACGAAGGGTAACGATGTAAAGAGACATCGTCCAAGGCTTCTTTCATTTTTCCAACGATTTCCTTTGGTGTTTGAACATCAGGATCACCCACCGAAAGGTCTATGATGTCTTGGCCCTTCTCCCTTAACATGGATTTTGTTTGATCCAATTTTTCAAACACATAAGGTGACAGTTGTTTCAATCGATCAGATAAAAGTGTCTTCATCATTGCTCCTTTTTAAATACATCTTGCATGTCATACAGACCATTTTTCTGTAAACATATGAAACGCATGGCCTCAATCGCACCCTTGGAAAAAACACTTCGATCAAAGGCTTGATGTGAAAATTGAATTTTTTCATCCTGATCAAAAATACTGATCACATGCTGGCCAAGCTCCGCATCTTGACGATGCGAAACAATGTAAATCGTGGAATCATCCAATGTGCTTGGCCATTGATCGAGAAAAATCACTTTTCTAATTCTTGGTAAGGCTTTGTTCAATTGGTTTGAGATCCAAAGTGCTGTGCCCGAAGGCTTATCCTTTTTTTGCACATGGTGCACTTCCTCGATGACGATCTTCACGCCATTTAAAAAAGGACTCACCATCAACAGTGATTTTAAAAGCAAATTGATTTTTACACTCAAATTGCTTGAGATCAAAATGGGCATCTGAGCACTCAATTGCTTTAACTTTTCTCTTTGTCCTTCATCAAATCCTGTCACGGCCAAAACATAGGGGCATGGGTTTTGACTTAACCAAGACAAGGTGTCATTTAATTTTTCAACACTTGAGGCATCAAACACAATGTAATCTTGCTTGGGAAGATCTTGAAACGTTAAGCACTCACTGTCTTTGCTTTTTTTTCGAACCATTTCAAACAATTTCATGCCTGTAGTTTCTCTGATTTTTTGACTCACTTTTTGGCCCAATCGACCCTGGCTCCCTATCACCAGCACATTCATAAAATCAAACCCAGTCTTTTCAATTCATGATCCATATCCTTTTCATGTCCAGCATCAAGCTTGGTTAAAGGTAGTCGAAGCTCATTTTGCATCAACTCAAGCTTGCTCAATGCGGCTTTCAAAGGTATCGGATTACTTTGAACAAACATCAGGCGTATCAAATGAATCGCATCATCAAAAATATTCTGGGCTACGGACACTTGCCCGTTTTTAAAATGCTCAATCATCTTTAAAAACAGTTTGGGTATCACGTTAGCCGTTACGCTCACAACACCATGGCCTCCCAGAGCTAAAAAAGGCAAAAGCTCACCGTCCTCACCGCTGTAAATTTTTATTTTATTTCTAAGCAAGGCAATCAGCTCTTTAGCCTGATCCAATCCTGAACAATCTTTGATGGCCACAATGCGTGGATCTTGAGCTAACATCTCAACGGTTTGAGGCAAAAGGTTCACGCCTGTTCGAGAAGGCACATTGTAAAGCATGATGGGAAAATCAGCTTGTTCAACCACAGCCTCAAAATGCATTCTTAATCCTTCCTGCGTGGGCTTGTTGTAGTAGGGACATACAACAAGTGCCCCGTGTGCACCGAGAGACTTTGCACGCTTGGTGTAGGTAATG
>JAYRVV010000261.1:0-2297 GCA_041918415.1 Bdellovibrionota bacterium
CATCGCACTATTTTTTCTTTTTGCTTTTCAAAACATAAGTCATGCCCAAGAAGAAAAACCATTAAAACTCAAATCCATGACAACGGCTGTTTTACTTGGCATCGACCCCATACCCGGCGATGCACTTTTTTATGCCGGTCACCCCATCCAAGGAACCATCAATTTGATCATTGGTGGTGCAGGTGCCGCCCTGTTTTACACTGGCCTTATAAGATCGATAAGCTTTAACAATCGGTGTGAGGGTCAGCCTAACCATGAAGGCAGTGATTGTGATGGGTTTATAAATATGGGCAATGCGATTGCGATTTTGGGAGGAGCAATGATTTATTTTCCATCCTTACTGTGGGATGGTGTTGTTGGACCTTTGCTGGTTCAATCTCATAACAAAAAAGTACAAAAACAAAATCAGATCAGTCTAAGACCTAACTTTAGCATAGACCCAAGCAACGGCTTCCAAGCAGGGCTTACACTTACATTTTAAGGAGTCGGGGATTCGGGGGCCACACGACTGGACCCAAATTCGCGCATGTAGATTTATAAAAAAAATAGATCCAGTCAATCATCCTTTGAACTGCTTGAGTTCATCACTTTTTCCTTCTTTGATCGATCCATAAAGAAAACAAAATGGATGAGCCTATTAAAACGGCAATGATTGCAAGTGACCATTTGATTGGGAATTTTCCACCAAAAATGTTGTTAAGCCACACCATCTTAAGCCCAACAAAAATAAGCACCGAAGCCAATCCGTACTTGATGTAAACAAAGCGATCCATCACACCGGCAAGCATGAAATACATCGAGCGAAGACCCAAAATGGCAAATATGTTAGATGTAAAAACAATCAAAGGTTCTTTGGTGATTGCAAAAATTGCTGGCACTGAATCCACAGCAAAAATGATGTCGGTGACTTCAAGAAAAATCAGTGCCAAAAACAGTGGCGTAACATGAACGAGTCCATTGATTTTTATGAAAAAGTTTTGACCCTCAATTTTTGGATGAACACGAAATATTCTTTTAAGCAGGTTCACGATCAAATTATTCTCCAAATTCTGAGATTTAGTTCCTGCAAAAAACATTTTTATACCAGTTAAAATCAGCAAAACACCAAAGAACACAATCATCCAGTGATACTGCATGAGGATAGATCCCATGGCTATGAAGATTGCTCTAAAAAATAAAGCCCCAAGAATTCCCCAAAACAAAACACGATGCTGATATTTTTTTAAAATTCCAAAGTAAGAAAAAACAACAGCAAAAACAAAGATATTGTCAACCGCCAATGACTTCTCAACTATGAATCCGGTTAAAAATTCTAAGGCGGTTGCTTTGGCTTGTGCGGAAGGGTCAAACCCATCAATATAAGCGTAACGTTCGTGCGTTGTAAAACGGTAATGTGCATATAGATAAAAAAGAAAATTAAACGCACCGGCTAGACCTATCCATAAGGCGGTCCAAATCGACGCTTCTTTGATACTCACTTCGTGCGCTTCTTTGTGAAAAACGCCTAAATCTATCGCTAAAACCATCAAAACAAACACGGTGAATCCAACGTACAACATCCAATAGTCAACAAAGGGAAATAAAATCATTGATTAGTCTCCAGGTCATTCATTTGACGGTTGGCATATCAATTCCATCAATGATTGTACAATTCATCTGATTTTGAAAATTCGGGTCCAGTCGTGTGTCCCCCGATTTCCCCGATTTCATGGACATCTAAATTCCAGATCTAAAGATGTGTATGACCTTGCGATCTTTTTGCCAAAAGCGGACCCATTGACTTTGAAAAATGCCATCAAAAACTGCTTTGAATTTCGAGAGACTAAAGTTCCCATGAGTTTTTTAGATGAAATGAAAAAACTCAATACAATTCTGCTTGAAAAAGGATGGGCCAGTGCAGTTGCTTCGATTTCATCTGCAAAATAATTCAGTGAAGTATTTGAGGTTCTTACCAATCAGTTGAATCATATTGAAAGTAAGTGGTAACAAATAAGACCTCAAATAATGTCAAACATTATTCTTGAAAGGCAAATTAAGATCATTTTAAAACTTTATTCACATTATTTTTCTCAGACTGTTACCCATGTCTTTGGTATAAAATGTAACCTATGTGTCCGGTACGGACCTTCATAATCTTGGTGGAGGCGGGGCCATGCGAGGCAAATGCCTCGCCAATAAAAAAACGAACCCCTTGGGGTTCGAATCCCCCAACTCAATATGTATTTAATCTCAAAATCCCACAAAAATACTACATATAAATTGGTGGAGGCGGGGGGATTCCCTCCGGTCGATTTTGC
>JAYRVV010000262.1:0-2191 GCA_041918415.1 Bdellovibrionota bacterium
AAAAATAAAATGATTTTTTTATTTTGATCGATGTCGCTTTCGTTGCCAAACAAAATTCTTAATCTTGGCAAGGTGATTCGATTGAATGTATCCGATACGTTCAACACCGTTTGTTGATCCAATTCGTTCAAATGTCTGCCATCAACAAAGACGGATACGTTTTCATTCGAAGTCACAAGTTGGCCTGTGATGACTGTGTTTTTTTCTTCTTGAAATGGGGAAAATATTTCCATTTCGGTTTGAGTCTTTTGCAATTTGTAAGATACGTTGGTTTGTTGTGTTTTTGGCCAGATGGAGTGTGCAACCTGTTCGTGGGCAAGTTGAGGGTATAAATGTTGAAGCATTTTTGATTTAAAAGTTTGTTGTAAAGGTTTGGTTTGATTGGCCTGGCATGCTTGATCTTTAAGGCAAACCGAAATGGTTTCTTGGTTATTGATGTTTGAGCCATCACTTTGGAAGGCTATGAATGATAAATTTTGGTGATGGAAGGTGGTGATGGAAGGTGGCAGCTGCCCGCTTCTTATGGTGATCACCGACTCGCTCTGATTAACTTGTTGGCTACACGAAAGAAAAAAAAGTAGTGCTATAAAAATTCGCGAATTCTTTTTAAGTTGATCGGTGTTTGTGCTTCGCCTCTGCATCCGTACCAACATAATGTACATTCCTGCTGTTTAAAACTTTTTTTATAATCGTAGTCTTTATAATGCACAACGGGGGGAAGCTCAGAGCAAGGTTTAAACCAACCTTCTGGTGTGATTTGAACCCATCTCAAGCCGGCTGGGCAACCATCGATCTGCTCATGTTTGTAATAGCGAGGCATGAGTGAGAGAAAATAATCAGATGAACGTATGTTTTTATGCTTTCGTTTGTATTTTAAAAGCTCACCGATGAGCTTTGGAAAATACTCCATGTTTTTTGATGATAAAAAGTGTTTGTCATTCATGTTTTTTAAATCTGAATAAGACGTGTAGCAAATGTTTGCACCCCATGAAAGGGCCAATTGGGCAGCCTCCTTGGTTTGATCAAAATTTTCTTCCATGATGATCCAATTCATGTTGACGGCGTCAAAACCGATGTCTTTCAGTTTGGGCATGATTTCGCTGATGTGTTTGAATAATCCAGGAACTCCGCGGCTTTTGTCGTGTCTATCATCAATGAAATCAACGGAAATGGTGATTTGATTTAAGCCCGCATCATGCAGGGCCTTTGCTTTTTCCAAAGTCAACAATGAGCAGTTTGTGATCATGGCGATGTATGACACAGGAACCGCCTTTTTGATGTTTTTGATCACATCAAAGATATCTGTTCTAAGCAATGGCTCGCCGCCCGTGATGGTGATCATCATTGGGTCAATGGCCTTAACGACAGGACCATAATCCGTAATCACGTCTTCTTTTTTTGTTTTCCAATAGTCACAAAAATCACATCTTGCATTGCATCGTTTGGTCACTTCAAGATTGACTGACACAGGTCTGCCAAGCAATACATTTCGATAGTACTTCATGGCGATTTTCGTTTTATAAAGCGGCGTCATGGATGGCTTATTTATAAATTCATACTAAAAAAGTAAAGTTTATTCGCAGGCACCAAGACCTGTGTGAATCGGCGTGATGGCTGCCCACAGGGTATCGATGGATCCTTTCTCACCCATGGGGACAGTATGAAGAAGACCCGTTTTTAAAAATTCGATTTCTCTGGCTTTGCCTCCACTGTCAAGTTCATTTGATCGAACGATGAATTGATAATCCCAATCAATACATGAGCTTGACGGGCTTGATGAAAAGCATGTTCCTGAGTTGGCACAAAGCTTAGGTTTGGCATTACCGTCCAGCCAAACGATGCAAGAGCCCGTGACATTGCCCGAACAGCTTGAAAACCCAACCATGTCCCTAAAAACTTCCACGCTGAGCACCTGCGTGTCACCTGCATCGCCACAGGCGTTGGACGCTGAGTGGTTGGCATTGTTATCTAGAAAAATCAGCGCGTCATTGTCTACAAATTTAATGCATGTCCATTTTGAGCTTTGCTGGGACCAGGATTGAGCTTTTTGAATGGCAAAATAAAGGCCCTGCATGGATTTGCTCAACCTTTGTTTTGGGGCCAAGTTGCTTACGGCCAGCAAAGACAAACCGACTGTAGTGGCAACGATCACCATGGTGACGATAACTTCAATCAAGGTTAAGGCTCGTTG
>JAYRVV010000263.1:0-8012 GCA_041918415.1 Bdellovibrionota bacterium
CAAATGGATGAAGCCAGTGAACAGATGAATTATGAAAGGGCAGCTTTGTTAAGAGATCAGTTTCAGGCTCTGACAAGCGTTTTGTCCAAGCAAAGTCGCATCATCGACGGCAAGGTTAAAGATGTGGATGCGATTTCGATTGAAGGAGATGAAGAAGCTGTTTTAATCATGCTTTTGAAAATCAGAAAGGGCCAGCTGGTTGATTCCTACAAGCATTTTGTAAGAGAATCTGTGGCCCTTAAAAGCACAATTTTAAGATCGTTTTTGAGATTTTATTATCTGGATCATTCTTTTTATAAACAAGACTTGGATGCCATTTTGATTGATGGACAAATTGAAGACGCTCATGTTTTTGAGCAAATCATTTCACAAAACATGGGTCAATCAGTATCCATTAAACTTCCAAAGATCGGTGCCATGAAAAGATTGCTTGATTTGGCTCATGAAAACGCCAAGCTTTCTTTTTTGGAAGAAAAAAGAAAAAGCACAGGTAACATCAAAACACTCACAGAGCTTAGAATGATTTTAAAGCTGTCCCGTTTTCCAAGACACATCGAAGGTTATGATATTTCAAATTTTCAAGGAGACAATGCGGTGGGTTCGTTGGTTGCTTTCATTGATGGAGAGCCTGACAAAAACCTTTATCGTCAATATAAAATCAAACAAGTTGATCAAGCGAATGATTTTGCCATGCTCAAAGAAGTGTTTGTCAGGCGTATAGAAAAAATAGCGCAAGGTGGACCCAAGCCCGATCTTATGTTGGTGGACGGGGGACGTGGCCAGTTAAAGCAATTGATGGATGTCTTTAAAATGTACAACATCAAAGACATCGATGCCCTATCTTTGGCCAAGGAAAGAGATCTTAAAAGCGGACATGTTCACGACAGGGTCTTCTTACCAAACCAAAAAAATTTCATTGGCTTTGAACAAAACAGCTCTGTGCTTCATTTGTTGCTGCGAATACGCGATGAAGCGCATCGTTTTGGCCTTAAGCACCATCGAAGACGTCAATCCAAAAGTTCACTTCGTTCGTAAATCGTACGCTTTGGTTTGAAATTCGAACCGTTTGATTAATCCATATCCAGTTTAACAAGCTTTGACCATGGCACTTAAATTGCAAATGTGTATCAGTTCATGTTTTCTGGGCAATATAAAATCAGATCGCTGTTTATTGTTTTTGTCTGTTTTGTTTTAGGTGTGACGCTTGGATATTGGTTTAAACAATTCGCTTGGTTTTGCTTGTACCCCTTATGTGTCGTTCGTTTTGGAACAAAACCATGGCTGCTCATCACTTCATTTGTTTTGGGTTTAATCAGCATCAACCTTAAAACACATTGGTATCATGATTTCAATATTCCCACGAAAAAAATGCTGATTCGAGCTCAAGTGATGGATGAAGTGATGCTCACAAAACGGGGCATCATGTATAGGGCAAAAATATTGTCATCACATTCAACGTTAAAAGATGAATGGATCAAAGTGATTCATCTAAATCATCACGATGTCGTTAAAGGCGATGTTGTTGAATTCATATCTCAAGTAAAGCAAAATCAGGATTTGGGTAATGTTGGGCAATTCGATTACAAAAACGAAAACATTTTAAACAACATCAGGGGCATGGCCTTTGTGTCCTCACAGAGTCATTTTAAAGTCATTCAAAGAAATGGTGGTCTGCTTAATCAAATCAATCAATTGAAGCTTGATTACAAAGAAAGATTGGAGTTTTATTTAAGCCCGATTCATTTTGAGTGGATGTATCCGATGCTTACGGGTCAGGGGGGAGTGCTGACTCATGAAACCAAAAGAGTTTTTAAAAAAGCGGGCCTACTGCATGCACTTGTTGTTTCAGGAATGCATTTGGTGGTTTTCGTGATGTTTTTGGAATTCATTGGTTTGTGGATGTACAAAAAATCAAATTGGATGATGTTAAACTTTCCCATGCACTTGTTTAAAAGTGTTGTGCAAGGATTTGCTGTTTCTGTGTTTTTACTCTTTGTCACCAATTCCATTCCAACGATCAGGGCGGTTGTTTTTTTGCTTTACATGTGTTTGATCAATGTGTTTGCGATCAGGGTTAAGAAAATCGAAATGTTTCTGATTTTGCTTATGATGTTTGTGTTTTTTAACCCGATGTTTGTGTTCAGTGTTTCATTTGCCCTTTCATTTTGCGCTGTGTGTGGAATATTTTATTCACATCAATGGTTTCAAAAGCGTGTTGAGAATAAAAACATAAAAGCAAAATTGCTCATTCAAATGTTATGTATTTCATTAGGGGCTTTTGTGTTCACTGCACCGGTTTTGATTTATTGTTTTCAAAGAGTTAGTTTTGTTTCCATTGTAAGCAATGTGTTGCTTGGCTTTTTGATGAATGCTCTTTTGTGCATGGGCTGGTCTGTGTTATTGTTTCAAGGAAAAATTCAATGTGTGGGTGATTATATAATATGTGTGATTGATCAAATATGTGATCCTGTCTTGCTTGTTGTGACATGGTTAAGTCAAATGCCATTTAGTCATGTTTGGGTAAGTCGGTATGTTGTGCCCGTGATTTTGTTGGCCGTGTTGATTCATTTTTTGCTTTTGAAAGAAAAACAAAAAGCCAAGTGTGTGCTATGGTCCATGGTGATCTTGGTGTCCTTTGCGATCAATCACAGACATAAACTTTCTTTGGAGAATAAAATCAATTTCATCAGTGTTGGTCAGGGCGATGCGGCCGTGATTCATCTTGATTTTAAAAGTGCTGTTGTGGTGGATTCTGGTGGGGGCTATGATCAAAGCAACAAAGGCTATCAGGTGTTGATGCCATGGCTTGACTATCATGGAGTGGATCAGATCAATAAGCTCATCGTATCACATCCGGATTTGGATCACATGGGCGGGGCATTTGGATTGATCAACATGATTAAAGTAAAAGAATTGTGGCTTGCAAAAAACATTGATCATTTAAGACAAAAACAATTGATCTCGTTGGCTAAACAAAAAGACATTGACATCATCAAGGTTGCATCAAACCTTGAGATCAAAGATGGTTTATACAATTATGCAATCATGCAACAAAAAGACATTGATCAGAACATCAACAACCGATCTTTGGTTTTAAAATTGTCTTACAAAGACAAATGCATTTTGTTTTCCGGTGACATCGAAAAAGAAGCTGAACTGGCTTTGATCAAGCAATACGATTTAAGGTGCATGGCCCTTAAAGTGCCCCATCATGGAAGTCAAACGTCTTCAAGTATGGACTTCATTGAAAATGTCAATCCAAAATATGCCATTGTTTCAGTTGGAAAAAATAATATGTATCGTCATCCGCATGCTAAGGTTGTTCAAAGGTATGAGCAACTTGGGGTTAAAGTGTTCCGAACTGACGTTTGCGGACAAATTATCCTTGATTTTAATCAAAGAGAGAACAAAATGATTAAAAGTAAAAAATGTGTTTGATCAAATGAATTTGGATTTGTCAACTACACTTTAAATAGGATCTTTTGTACAATGTTAGAGATGAAAGAGCTGATGGACTTGTTTGAGAAAAGAAATTGCAACGTGGACGTGTTGGTCTTTATCAGAAAAGCATTGCTTGAGATTGACCGAGATCAAACACGACTGAAGGGGCAAAACAAATTGCTTTTTTTATTGAAAAAAGAAAGCGAGGAATTTGCACCCTTGGTCTTGTCCGCATTGGCGGCTTCCTATTTCTGGTCTAAAGATTATCAAAATGTATTGTATTATTGTAAGCGTGTGATTGCTTTGTACCCCTTAAGTCCCTTTGCACTTTGGAATTTAAGCATGCTGGTCTGTGTGTTTAGAATGCTTGGCATGAGAAGGGAATGCTTTGAGGCCCAGGGACAAAAAATGCACACCATCAAAAAAATAGTTGTGCAGACTCAAGACATGGAGGAGAGAATTTACGCCCTCAATGAACTCATGAAAGAGTATGAATCCAGGGATTGTATGGAAGAAGCCTCGAGGTGCTACGAGGAATTAAAGAATTTATTGCACCATAACGCAGCAAAACAAAATTACATTTAAATCATTTTTTTTATAAAAATCACTTGATTTTTGAATTATAAATGATAATCATTATCATTATCTATTTATCAAGACGGAGGTTTTATGAAAAAATCATTGCTTGTGCTTATCTTTGCAATCAACGCTATGGCACAAAGTTTAGAAGAAATTCAAAACAAAGTTGATGTTTTGGCGTCTGAGATCGAAAGAATCAAACAAACTGAAGAAGTGCTGCCTGCCAAAGGCAAGGGTCAGTTTGGTCTTGCGCCTGCAGCTTCCAAGGTTTATCAACAAAAAAAAGGTGTTTCGCTGGGGGGCTACGGTGAGATGCTGTATCGAAATTATGATTCAAAAAATCAATCCGATGCCGCTTCTGGCTTAAGTGATGAGTTTGATTACCTTCGGGCCGTCCTTTATTTAGGCTATCGATTTGACGAACGATTTGTTTTTAATTCGGAAATTGAATTTGAACATGGATCGACAAATAACAATGGAAGTGTTTCGGTTGAGTTTGCATACCTAGATTATTTATATAAAAATGCTTTGAACTTTAGGGCTGGCTTATTGCTCACGCCGATGGGATTTATCAACGAACTACATGAGCCCACCGTATTTTTAAGCAGCCAAAGACCTGTGGTTGAACGACAAATTTTACCCTCAACGTGGCGAGAAGCAGGTGCGGGTGTTTTTGGACAAACGAAAGACATCACATACCGTGCTTACATCATGACCGGCTTTGATGGTGTGGGCGGCGGTTCAAGCGGTGCTTCTGGCTTTTCTTCCAGTGGCTTAAGAGGTGGTCGTCAAAACGGATCTGAGTCATTGGCCAATGATTTTGCCTTTGTGGGAAGGCTGGATTATTCGGGCATTGAACACCTTGATGTTGGATTTAGCGGCTACATTGGGCAATCAGATCAAGATCAAATCGCTGGTGTAAATGCCTTGACCGCGATTTATGATATTCACGCGGATGTTGATTACAAAGGCATTCAAGCCAGGGCTTTAGTGGCGCAAGCCTTCATCAATGATGCTGATTTGATCAATGCGGCTCAAGGCAATGTTGGCACAGGTGTTGCCAAAGAACTTTTGGGCTATTACGTTGAGTTGGCTTACAACGTTTTACACGAGTTTAATGTGGGCCAGTCTTTAAGTCCGTTTTTCAGGTATGAGCATTTAAACACGCAGCAATCATTGGTGACTGGATTTGGTAAAGATGCATCGAAAGATCGTCAAGTGTTTACGTTTGGTTTAAATTTCAAACCCATTGAGCAAATTGTATTGAAGGGGGACTACGAGTGGCATAGAAACGAAGCCAAAACCGGCGTCAATCAATTTAATTTCCTGTTGGGTTACATGTTTTAATGAGTTGGTTCATGTTCATTTCTATTTGTGGGCCTGTGATGAAATTGGTTTTGTTTTACATGATGTTGATTGCAGGGCTTGCGGAGGCTAAAGTGTTTTTGTCAGTGCCTCAAGCCCTGTCGAAACAATTTGATCAAAATGTACAAGTTCAAGAAAAGCACGCCTACCTTACCAAAGAAGACGCAAGCATGTTAAATCAAAAGCTGGGCACCCAACATTTTAAACCTTCTTTGGTGACCTATTTCGAGGGGAAAAATGAGAAAGGTCAATGGATGGGACGAGCGTTTTTAGAGCAACATGTGATTCGAAAAGAAACACAGTCGTTGATGATCATGATCAGCGCTCAAAACAAGATTGAAGATGTGGAGGTTTTAAGTTTCAATGAACCTCAAAGTTATTTCCCCAAAGAAAATTGGTTAAGTCACTTAAAAAACCACCAGGAAAAATTTAAGGATGTTCCCAACATGACGGGGGCAACGTTGACGGCCGATAAGATCAAACTATCGATGGAAAAAATCATATTCATGAATCAGAAAATCAATGAACAAAAGAAATATTGAAGCCATTTTATTTAATTTATTCAGCATGGTTTTAAGTGTGACAGGCTTGGTCTATTTGTATTTCGAATATTTTTATAAACCAAAAGATGAATTCGCCGTGGTTTCTTCCCCATTGCAGCCTTGGATGATTAAATTGCATGTTTTGTTTTCTCCTTTGTTTGTTTTTATGTTTGCTGTTTTTTGCGTAAAACATGTTTTTCCCATGCTAGAAGCCAAAGTGACCAAGTTAAAGCGTTCAGGTCTTTTGCTATTGGTTTTTATTGTAGCGCTTGTGATGTCGGGGTACTTTTTACAAAGTTTTTCACAATTGCAATTCATCGATTGGGTTAAGTGGGCCCATGTCGTCTTGGGTGTTTTGTTCATGCTGGCGCTCATGATGCACCTTAAAGGTGCGAAAAAAATAAAGAACATGGATGTTGTTTAATCGTCTAAATTTACTTTTAATTTTTGTGGCCGCACATTTTTCATGTGTGCATTCACTCAAAAGCACACAACAACGTGTTAAACATGTTGTACCTTCCATGGGTGTTGTGTTCAAAGCCGCTTGGATTAAAAGTCAGCATGATCAAAAAATGATGGATGCCATCGATTTTGCACTTCAATCTTTTGAAAGTCAATTGAATCACTACGATCCAAACTCAAACTTGTGGCACTTAACCATTACCAATGCCTGGCAAAGTGTTTCTGATTTGACGTACGATGTGTTTAAAAAAGCAAAGCATTATCACGATTTAAGTTCGGGACACTTAAATCATGCCATTTATCCTTTGATGAATTTATGGAAGTTTTATGATCAAAGAATAGGTGATTTGCTTGCAAAGCCAAACACACATGATATTCAAAACGCATTGAAATGTTTAGATGTCAATGCGATTGAGTTTGATGATGATCAAAAGCTGATGAAGTTTAATCAACCTTGTATGAAATTTGATTTTGGATACATGGCCAAAGGCTATGTCTTGGATCAAGTGATTCAACAGGCCAAGGCATTAAACATCATGGATCTTCAGTTGGATTTTGGACAGCAAGTGTACAGTCAAAACTTAACGTCTCATGGGATACGAGACCTCATCAAAAGCAATGAAAGCTTGGTGTCTGTATTGCTTAAAGACGCATCCATCTCGACGACCAGTTTTTATGGTCGCATGATCAAGGTTAAGTCAGCCATGTATGCCCACATCATTCATCCCAAAACAGGACGTCCAATCAGCGATGTTAAATCCATCAGTGTGATTGCGAAGAGCGCAAGCGACGCGGATGCCTATTCGACTTGGTTTTATCTTTTGGATGAAGAACAACTGCAAAAAAAGATAAAACAAATAAAAAACGTTGCTGCGATTGTTTTGAAAGTGGAAAATGACAGAACTAAAGTCAATGTTTATATGGGAGATAAAAAATTTATGAAAAAGCACAAAATTAAGGTAAGCAACTTGTATGCTCAATGAGTTCAATGTTTATCTGACACAAAAAGGACTTCGTCATTCTGAGGCGCGTCTGTTCGTGGCCAAAATATTTTTTGAGTTTGACCAGCACATTGGCATCGAAGAGCTGTATCGATCGGTTCGAAAGCAAAATCAAAAAATTGGTATTGCCACTGTTTATCGCACACTCAATTTGCTGGTGGACTCTGGCTTGGCTTTAAAAAGAAATTTTGAAACCGGTGCTGTGACGTATGAAAAAAAACCATTGAAACATCACGATCACCTCATTTGTGTGATTTGCCATCAAGTGATTGAATTTCATCATGACCCCATTGAAGTCATGCAAGAGGAAGTTGCCAGGCAACATGGTTTTGTTTTGACGTCTCATCGCATGGAATTGTATGGCAACTGTCGGACCTGTTCGTCAAAATTATTAATCGTCCCTGAAGAAATCACCGATAGGCTTGTGTCATGAGTTTCAGGAGAAAAAAGGCCCTATTAATTAGTGTTTGATTTGAGCTGTTAATGGGTTGATTTTTTTACCCAGATGTAAAAGTTCAAAGTGAAGGTGTGGTCCTGTGGATCGTCCGGTGGAACCAACCAAACCAATCAAGTCTCCCTTTTTTACAATTTGTCCAACTTTGACTTTGATTTTGGATAAATG
>JAYRVV010000264.1:0-3806 GCA_041918415.1 Bdellovibrionota bacterium
ATCAAAACCATAAAAAGAGCTGGCGTTATCTGAAGCAAACCTTTCAGCCAGACAGCCAACATCCAAATTTAAATCAATTTCCCTAAATTTAAACATTGCAAAGTCCAAGTAGGTACCTGCGTGAATTGAACGAAAGCCATCGCCAAAAGAATAAGCACCCAATAAACCCACATCCATCAGCTCATTTAATTTTCTTTGATATTTCAAGCCAAAGTGTTTTTGAGTGGCACCATATTGTTTAATGTTATAAATCATGCCCACATCCATCAGCAAAGCATTGTTCATCTTAAGCGCAGGGCCTTTTTTGATAGCTTGTGTGTTTTGTGGGGGTTTTGTGGTCTCTTTAATCGAAGTGGCCGTGGTTTGAGATTTTAAAAAAACCACCTTTTCTTTTAATATCCAACCTTTAACAACCTGATTGCTCAAATTGCGTATCACCACACCATAGTGCTGACCCTTACTGGTGTAGATTGAAATAACATCACCCACATCAAGCTTTCTTATGATGTTTTTTTTGTCAAAAGTGTAAACCAAAGCTGCACTTTGAAGCACCTTGGCATCATGCAGCTTGATATTCGAAGCTGTTTTGGTTCTAAGTCTCAAATCAGCGCAATATACGCTTTGCGCTAACATCAAAGTGATATAAAATAAAATGGTGAATTGCTTTATAAAACCTGACATGAAGCTATTTTGCCATGATTAAGCATTTAAGCCAGATTATTTCTACTTTTACAATTTGCTTAACCACATTGTTGTTTTTTTCAAACTGCGCAAAAAAACCACTTAAAAACATAAGCTCATCTGATTTAAAAGACTTTAACAATCAAAGCGGCCAACTGATCATTCATGAAGCTAAAATTTGCCAAAGTATACTAAACTTAAACTGTCAGGATCTCGATTTTGAACAGGTCGCAAAGCTTGATCGAATTTTTGCTTTCACCAAAGTTGGATACAAAAATCAAAAAGAAAGCTTTGTGTATCACGTTTGGATTTTTGAAAATGCACCAGTCGCTTCAGTCAAACTGCACATCAAAGGTGGTTTATACAGAACTTACAGCTCAAAAAAAATCACCAAAGCCATGAAGGGCCAGTGGTCATTTCAAGTGAAAGATGATGAAAATAACACTGTGTACTCAAAATCATTTTTCATTCAGTGATTTTACAGTTTTCCTTTTTTCTTCAAATCCGTTAAGGGTGTCACTCCCAAAGCTTTACCAAATGCTTCACTGGCTTCTTTTTCCATTCCTTTTTTCTGATACAACAAACCCAGCTCTTGGTATGCCTCTTCATAACTGTTTCTAAGTGAAACAGCTTTTTTAAACAGATCAATCGCTTCATCTGTTTTATCATCGGCCACAGCAACTTTACCAAGTCCAAAATATATCTCTGGTGAGCTTTTTAAACTTAAATTGGCGAGTTCAAAGTGCTCCCTGGCCATGTTAAAATCCCTTTTCTCCAATCCGATCTGTCCAAGCAAAAGATGGGCTTCGGGTTCATCATTGATCAGCAATATTTGGTTAACCTCATGTTGAGCCTGACCAAGATTTTTTTCCTCAACGTAAAGCTTGGCCAATTGCATTCGCACTGGCACATCCCTCTCATTAACCTTTGAATAGTTTCTAAGAAGCGTGATGGCTTCCTTGTTGTTTTGCTTATCCACCCAATAACTGGCCAGAGCCATCAAAGCGGTTCTATCTTTTGGATCTTTTTTATAAACAAAATCAAACTCTTTTGCGGCCTCTTCATCATTTCTTTCATCCAAATACATTGAAGCCAAATCTCTTCTCGTATCCAAATGACTTCCATCCAATTCCTTGGCCATCAACAATGCTTTCATTTTGTCTTTTTTCTGCCCTGCCAATTGATGTATCTTTGACTTTTCATACCAATAGGCGTGAATTTTAGGCTGCAATCGAATGGCATCATTGATGGATTCAAGTGCTTTGGAAGGTTGATTGTTTTGAGCATAAGCTTTTGATAAGTGAAAATGGTAAGCAGGCTCCCTTGGGTTTTTATCGCAGGCCAATTCAAATTCTTTCTGAGCCTGATTTGTTTTACCTTGCTCCATAAAAATTCTTCCATGTAAATCAAACAAATGAGCATCCGTGTGCTTTAAAGCTTTGGCCTGTTCAATGTTTGTGATGGCCAAAGTGTATTGCTTTTGATCAAACAATATTTGAGCCAATGATTTTCTACTCTCAAAATCTTTTGGGTTTAGATCACAAGCAAAGGTCAAATTTCTCTTGGCTTGCTCAATCTTGTTTGTTTTTTGATACAGATCTTCCAATCTGGCGTATACAAATGGATCCTTCGAATCAATGAGCAGTATTTTTTCATAAACCGCAATGGCTTCATTAAGCGCGTTCTCCTTTTCAAAAGATTTTGCAAGACCCAAAGCATAGGGCTTGGACTGTGGGCTGATTTCATGTGCCTTTTGATAGGCCTTTGTTGCCTCAGAGTACTTATTAAGTTCAAAGGCCACGTTTCCCAAACCTCCAAAAGCCAACGCACTTTTTGAATCCAACTGACTGGCAATCTGATAACACTCAAAGGCTTTCTGTTTTTGATCCAGCTTGATGTATGAATCAGCCAAAAGCATCATGACGTCATAATTTTTCGAATCCAATTTCCTTGCTCTTTCCAAAACCTTTGTAGCATCCACATGACGCTCAAGTTTAGAAAGTGTACGTGCGTGATCATATGCGTATTGCACATTTTTTGGATCTAGCAACTGTGCTTTTTCAAACTGTCTTAATGCTTGTTCAAAGCGATTGTTTTTAAAGTGTATGTCTCCCATGTGCCACGCCACCGTAGGGTTTTTGGGATCAATGTTGTTCGCCTTTTGAAAGTGAACAAACGCGCCGTCCTGGTCCCCCTTGAGTTTTGACACTTCACCCAGTCGAAGCAAAGGATCAAACAATTTTGGGTTGATTCGATGTGCTTGGCCATAAGATTCAAGCGCAAGTGAAAAATGCTTTTGTGATTCCAATATTTGTCCTTTGAACATCCATGCATCAAAATGATTCGGCTCGTTCTTAATCACCACATCCAAGCCCACAAGGGCACTTTTGGATTGATTTAATTCATGTTGTTTTTTTGCACTCATCACCATCAGATCCATGGTGTTTTTATCTTTTGGTTTGAGCGCCAGCGCCTTGGTAAAGTGTTGCATGGCCTTGCCTGGGTTATTCAGTTCAATGTATGCTTTGCCCAATTCATGTTGTGGAGAATAATTTTTTGGATCAATTTTTGAAGCTTTTTCGAAATACTCAATGCTCCCTTGATGCTGGTTTAAAGCAACCAAATTATTGGCAACGTTGAAGGTGTTTTCATAATCGTTGGGTTGAACTTGATTCAAACGCTCTGCCTGAACCTGAGACTCTTTGTATTTCTGTATGGCAAAGTTATTTCGAAATGCTCCTTTTAAAGCTTTGATGTTATCTGGTTCCAATTTTAGAATTTTCTCAAATTGATTGGCTGCTTGCTTTAATGATTTTGTGTTTTCATAAGATTGCGCCAGCATGAACGACAGCTCCAAATTTTTTACCTCATCTTGATGTCCGATTTCCAATGGCTTAATGGCTCGATCATAATCTTTAATGACAAAGAGGTTTTTTCCCAAACCCTTGTTGTACAATGCAGATTTTGGACTCAAAATCACTGCTTTTTCATAATTCGAAGTTGCGCCCGAGTGATTATTTTGCATGGTCATGACATTGGCCAATTCAAAACGATAAAGACTTTCTTGTGGATTTTCTCCCACCAGCTTTTCATATTCCTTTTCACTTTGATCCAATCGCTTTAGA
>JAYRVV010000265.1:0-1550 GCA_041918415.1 Bdellovibrionota bacterium
CCTATACCATATCAATGCGACCAACAAAGTGCCAATCCCACCGATCATTGTGGCCTCAACAGTGCCGAACCATTTTGCTGTCAAACCGGATTCAAATTCACCAAGTTCGTTGGATGCACTGATGAAAAGAGTGTTGACAGCGCTGACTTTGCCGCGCATGTTGGATGGGGTTTTAAGCTGAACCAAAGACATTCGAATGACCACGCTCACCAAATCGAATGCTCCCATTGCAAAAAGTATGAACAATGACAAAAGAAAATGTCTGGATAAGGAAAAACAGACGGTTAAAACACCAAACATCGCAACACATAAAAACATTAATTTCCCAGCATTTTTTTTGATTGGGTAATATGAAAGAAAAAGCCCTGTCAGTGCTGCGCCAATTCCTGGGGCAGCCCTGAGCAGCCCAAGACCCTTGGCGCCAACATGCAAAATGCTGTCTGCATAAATGGGCAATAGCGCAACGGCACCGCCCAATAAAACAGCGAACAAATCAAGCGATATGGATCCCAGTATTTCTTTGTTATGGTAAACGTATTTTAAACCTGAAAACAGTTCTTTGGTTTTGGAAGATGCTTGTTCGATCTTTCCAGATCGTGTTTGTATCGTTGAGAATATTAGACCACTGAACAGCAACAAACATGCTGCGCTTAAATAAACGGCGAAAGGATTTTCAAAATATGAGTAAATAAAGCCCCCAAGGGATGGGCCAATGATGAGCGAAAACTGCCAAACCGAGCTGCTTTTGGCGACCGCCTTGGAGAACTCCTCACTTGCGACCATGTGGGGTATGAAGGATTGAATGGCAGGTCCAAGAAATGATCTGGCGACACCAATGATCACAATGGCGCAATAGATGATCCAAACGTCAGTGTTTAATGATGTGGAAAAATAACAAAGAAAAAAAGCTACCAAAGCCAATATCAAATGACAAACAAGCACAATTGTGTGTCTTTCTTTTTGATCTGCTAATGCGCCTGAGCTAAATGTTAAAAGCATGATGGGTATAAATTGAGCCAATCCGACAAAACCTAAATGCAGCGGATCTTTGGTGATCAAGTAAATGTGCCAAACAATGCCCAAAGAAAGTATTTGAATGCCCAGTGTTCCAAAAAAACGTGAAAATAAATATTTTCTAAAATCACCAAGGTTTGTTTGTTTTGCAAATTCGTTCATGTCGAGTTTTCAAGCCGCTTTATTAAAACGGCTTGAAACCGAATGCAAGGCAATGGGCAAAAGTGAAACAATGATGATTCCAATAACCGCCTTTTCAAAATTAGCTTTCACCCAAGGTAGGTTGCCCAGAAAATACCCCGCAACGGTCATGGACGTGATCCAACCAACGCCCCCGAGAATATTAAACACGACAAAGCGTCTGTATTGCATGGCAGCCATACCCGCGACAAATGGAGCAAATGTACGAATGATGGGTATGAATCTTGCCAAGACAATGGTTTTACCACCATGTTTTTTATAAAACTCGTGTGTTTGATGAAGGTGTTTTTTCTTAAAAAAGAAAGTATCTTTTTTGGAAAACACCTTTTCACCCG
>JAYRVV010000266.1:0-2605 GCA_041918415.1 Bdellovibrionota bacterium
GTTTTGCCAATTTAAAAAACATGCACGCCTACAATATGTTTTACAATGAAAGGGATGAGATTCTGAACTATGGTTTTTCATTTTCCAAGAGTTTTATTTTGGACAAGTACAGAGAAATCAGTTGGATCAATCAATTTGAAATACAAGACTATGGATTAAAGACGCCAGACACGGCTTTATACGTAACAGATGACTTGGAAAATTCACATCAATACATCACCAAAACCTCTTTGGTCTATGCCAGCGATGTCACCGTTTGGGATTTTCATGGTCCCATTTCGGGTTATCGATTGTTTCTTAAATCAGAGGCGGGTTTTTTGATCAATCAGGTCAATCTTTCCAACCTGGATGGCAACATGGACTTAAGGCTTTATCATCCTTTTTTACCCAAGTTTGGATTGGCGCAAAGGTTCACGGCGGGAACAAGTCAGGGGCAATTGCCAACTGTGTTTTTGCTTGGTGGTGATTTATCCTTCCGGGGGGTTGGCTTTGATACCTTTATCGGTCAAAACTATTGGACGGTCTCACACGATTTGAGATTGCCCTTGTTTAACTTTTTAGGCGCTGCCTGGTTTGAACCGGTGGATGCCTTTTTGGGAGGGTTTACTAGGTTTTTTGATATTCGTGCAGGTCTGTATCATGATTTGGGAACGGTGTGGTTTAACGATATGGATTTAAAATTACGATCGTCGCTTGGATATTTTGTCAACATACCAACTTTGCTGGGTTTTAATTTTCGCTTGCATCATGGTTTTAGCGGCGAAAAAGGTATGGGATTTTGGATAGGATCCAACTGGTAATGAAGCCATCATTAAAAGATCATTATTATTACAAGGCTAAAAAGGAGGGACTGGCCGCAAGGAGCGCGTTTAAGCTTCAAGAATTGGATAAAAAATACAAACTGTTTAAACAAAATCAGCGTGTGTTGGATTTGGGAGCCTGCCCAGGTTCGTGGATGCAGTATGTTTCAAGCAAGGTGGGCGAAAAGGGCATGGTTTGTGGTGTGGATGTGAAAGAACCATCCATCACACTTGAATGCAACATGCAGTTTATAAAAGAAAGTATTTATGATCTAGATCCAAGCAAGTTAAGCGCACCATTTGATGCTGTGATTTCGGACATGGCCCCCAAAACCATAGGTCAAAGCGATATCGATCAAGAGCGTTCGTACGAATTATGCCTCAAAGCTTTAAGCCTAGCGCTAAAGCATCTTAAACCCAAGGGCTTTTTTATATGTAAAATATTTCAAAGTCAGCATGTAAAGCAATTGCTCAATGAGGCAAAAGATTACTTTATGCTCATCAAAACACAAAAGCCAAAATCATCCCTATCCAAAAGCATGGAGGTGTTTGTGCTGGCCATGGGGTTTAGAGGGCATAAGCATAATTGACCATCTTCAATCAAACAACGTTTGACTAATACCAAGGATCGTCATCATTGGGTAACAAGTCATAAAGCACTGAATTTGGATGAGTGTAATAATTGATGAAAGATTCATCGCTTTGAAAGTTTCCGTTTAAGTTAAACGTGATTCTGTGTTGAAGGGGTTTTTGTTTTGTCAAATTATTTAAAAGCGTTTCAATTTTTTGAGCAAAAATGGCAAAATCAGTTGAACTATCCAAAACATACTCACCTTTACTTGCATAATGTTCATGTGTGAGATCAAAGACTTTTAAATCAAGATCATATTGCCCATTAAGCCTGTATTGCTTCGATTGTCGATTGACTTTGTGGTATTGAATGTATCTTGAGGTTGTGGGTTGTGCAAGAGAATGACTTGCTAGACCAAGAACGATGAACATGTTTAGTTCATCTACAATTAAACGCACGTTAAAATAACCACTTGAATAAACAATTGCTTTAGCTTGGTTTCTGAAATATGGATTTTTTAGATTTATAAATGAATTCCAAATTTTGACAGGATTGAATTGTTGAAAGAAAGGCAATAGATTTCTTGCAAGGCGTACTTCATGCCAGATTTGAGCCATTGGCAAAAAGAGAAGAAGGGTCGAGATTGAATCACCAAAGTCATGTGAAAAATTATCCATCCATGTTTTTAATCGATCTTTTGAAAAATCCAACCTGCTTAAGTGATGTGGATGAACAAAGGAGCCGTTTAAAAACCTTGCACAGTGTAAATTGTTTTGATCAACAACAATGTTCTTAAATGGCCCTTTTAACCCTCTCGAATATAATTTATTTAAAAATACTTTAGCATCTTGTGACCCTACATTTTTTTCACTGTTTCGTGAAAACGAATTTTCCTCGTTTCTTTCACAGACACTGTAGCGATGGTACTTTTTGTACTTTCGATGTACTAAGGCGACCATGTGTTTGAAGGGTTTGTGCTCAAACTCAACGCCCAGGCCAAAAGGGTAAAGCTCTGCTTCTTGATGCATAATGGATTTTTGTAAAGATTGGACTTCACTTTCTCTTGGACCAAAGCTGTAGTACATATCCTTTAAGAATTTTGATAGGCTTTGCTTGATTTGCCATATGTCGGCTTTCAATTGGTTTTTGTTTAAAACCTGAGTTTCAATGATGTTGGAGAGCATGTGCGAAAAATTAGGTTGCAAAATCAAATGCGAAGCAGCAGGTGAAAGCA
>JAYRVV010000267.1:0-12367 GCA_041918415.1 Bdellovibrionota bacterium
ATCTGCTTCGTTACCTTCGGCCAAATCGTCCTCAATGTAGAAGTCCACCTCAGGGCGATTTGGCCTCAAAGCCTCGCATCTGGCACTTTTTGAGGCCCTCTACAATTCGCCACTCTTTTCTTAACAAACTCAAGACAGGAGCCTTTCTCTGATTTCTTCAGGAACAACCAATTAATAAAATAGCTTATATTTTTCTGGCGTACAAATCATAGTGCGTCGCTCTCTCTATTTTTGCACGAACAAAATCTCCGACTTGAATGCCGTCACCTTCAATGTAAGTTACACCATCAATATCAATTGCTTGACCTTCAAATCGACCTTGATATTTATCTTTAAGTTTTTGATCGATCAGGACATTGTACACTTGCCCGACTCTCGCTTTGTTTTTCTTAAGCGATATGCTTTGTTGCAATTTCATGATGATGTCTTTTCTTTCTTGTTTCACCTTTTCTTCAATCTGACCATCCATCATGGCCGCACCGGTGCCTTCCTCCTTGGAATAAGTAAAAACACCAATGTGATCAAAGTAACCCTGCTCAACAAAACGAGCCAATTTATTAAACTGTTTTTCTGTTTCGTTGGGAAAGCCCACAATGAAAGTTGTTCTAAGTGTAAGTCCATTGATGTTGGCTCGAAGCTTGTCTAGCAATCGAATGATTTCATCCTCATCAACTTTTCTTCTCATGGACAAAAGCAAATCTTTATCAATGTGCTGTAAGGGCATGTCCAAATATTTACAAATTGCTTTACTTTTTGCGATCATGGCAATCAACGAATCTGAAAAATACATTGGATAATTGTACATCAACCTGATCCATTCAATGTTGCGAACTGAAATTAATTTTTTTAATAGTTTCTCAAGTGTGGCCCCATCGTTTCGATCCAATCCATATGCCGTTAAATCTTGCGCAATCAAATTAAACTCTTTTGTTCCTTGTTTTGCAATTTGCTTCACTTCATTAAGAACGGATTCGATCGACCTGCTCTGAGATGGTCCACGTAATTTTGGAATAATGCAAAAACTGCATGTTCTTGAACATCCTTCAGCAATCTTGATGTAAACCGTATGTTTGGGCAAAACCATTTCCCTGTTGGTTGCATAGTCATAATAAAAAACCGGCTTTGATATTTTCATGTCAACGACGGGCAATGCATGGTTGGAAATTTTGGCTATCTCATGAAACTGTCCAGTGCCCAAAACATGATCAACCTGAGGTAACATTTCCTCTAGTTCGTCCTTATACCTTTGCACCAAACATCCCGTTACGATCAATTTTTTTAACGTTCCACTTTTTTTAAGCTTTGCAATGTCACGAATGGTGTCCAAGGATTCGTTCTTTGAATCTTCTAAAAAAGCACAGGTGTTGATCACCATAATATCTGCTTGCTTTGCATCGTTGGTGATTTCTAAATTTTGTGATTTTAAAATCCCAAGCATGTTTTCCGAGTCGACCAAATTTTTTGGACAACCTAAACTAATCATGCCCACTTTTTCTTTTTTCATTCAAACCCCATGTTCATCCATTTTGTCAAACACTGCCTTTATTGACCAAATGAAAACGATTGCCCATCCACAACCGTTGCGCCTTTAGGCTTTTTAAATTTAAACACAGCGCGATCTATCTTTGCATTCACCTTGACATTACTGAATTCAAGCACTTGAACCTGATCAAAATCGTCGTAAATTTTTGTCTTTTGAATATACATGGGTTTCGTTTTACTGACCCACAACTGAATTTTTTTAACGTTGGGCACGCTCGTTTTAGGCGTCAACAAAAGCTGATACATGTTATGACTGTCTTCGCTTTCCAAAACAACACCGAAAAGTTCAGTGATTTTTTCTTGACCAAAAAGCAACGCAAATCCAATTGGAAAATTTTCCTTTTTGGGCTGAGGTGTTTGAACAACTTGGTTTAAATCAGGATCATAAACACTGATTTTTAGACCATCAGTTAAAAAAAATTTTCCTTTTGGTTCCATGTATTGAAACATCATTTTGTGAGGCCTAGAAATGTAGGCTTGACCATGGTGTTTTAAAATTTTGTTTTTTGTTTCGTAAATTTGTACGAAATCCAGGGTTAGCGCCCTTGTCACTTTTGAAGAATCTTCAAGTTGATTCACAACATATTGCATGTCTGTTTTTGCAAAAACAATGGTGCTGATCAAAAAAACAAAAATATATTTCACACAAACCTGCTCATGTTGATTTCTCTTGGTTTACCAACTTCGCCGGGCGCTAAAAGTCCTTCTTCGTCCATACGTTCAACCAACCTGGCCGCCCTGTTGTAGCCTATTCTAAGTCTTCTTTGAATCAGCGATATAGACGCCAAGCCACCTGATTTTACAATTTCAATCGCTTGTTTATAAAGTTCGTTGTCTGGATCAGACGGATCATCCATGAAGGCAGACTCTTCCTCATTTTTTAATATGTTTTCATCGTATGACGGTTTGGCTTGCATTTTCCAGAATTTGGTCACTTTTTCGACTTCCTGATCGGTTACAAAAGCCCCATGAATTCGAAGTAGTTTTGAAGTGCCGGGTGGCAAAAACAGCATGTCTCCAGCACCCAAAAGGGATTCAGCCCCATTGGCATCAATGATCGTTCGAGAGTCAATTTTTGATGAGACTTGAAAGGATACTCTAGCAGGCATGTTTGCTTTAATCACACCTGTGATCACATCAACGGAAGGTCTTTGAGTCGCCAACAGCAGATGAATACCGGAAGCTCTCGCCATTTGGGCAAGTCTGATGATGGATTCTTCCACTTCCTTACTAGACACCATCATTAAATCGGCCAATTCATCTATGACAATCATGATGAAAGGCAATGTTCCCGTATGTTCATTTTCGTTGGTGCCATCTTGATTGGATGTCGTTTGTAGAGGATTGTCTTCCATCAATTTCAATACTTTTTTGTTATACCCTTCAAGATTTCTAACACCCAAATCAGCCATCAACCGGTATCGTCTTTCCATTTCGGCCACCGCCCAACGAAGCGCTGCTGCAGCTTTGCGTGGATCGGTCACAACAGGCAAAAGCAAATGTGGAATGTCATCATACAACGAAAGCTCAAGCATTTTTGGATCCACCAAAATCATTCGAACATCTTTTGGCGTCGCCCGAAATAAAACCGACAAAATCATACTGTTAACCGCCACTGATTTTCCTGAGCCCGTAGCACCCGCAATCAAAAGATGTGGCATTTT
The DNA here is from genome assembly GCA_041918415.1 of Bdellovibrionota bacterium. Taxonomy (GTDB): domain Bacteria; phylum Bdellovibrionota_G; class JALEGL01; order JALEGL01; family JALEGL01; genus JAYRVV01. The sequence goes on from JAYRVV010000267.1 coordinate 3,207, forward strand.
TCTTAAATCTGTTGCGTAGGGGGATCCGGAAATGTCTTTTCCAAAAGCCAGGTTTAAAAACGAACCGCCCTCATGAAACACTCGGTCCTCAACAATGTCTTTAAAATACACAATTTGTCTATCACGGTTGGCCACTTCAATACCAATCACGGATTTGCCCGGCAAAAGCGTGATTCGTACCGATAATGCTTTCAAGGCCAAAGCCAAGTCATCATTTAACCGCGTGATTTGGTTAACTTTAACACCAGGTGCTGGTTCAAACTCATACATCGTCACCACAGGACCAGGCTGCACTTCAACGACTTTGCCAATCACACCAAAATCTTTAAGCTTATTTTCAAGAATTTGAGCGTTGCTTAACAACTCGTCTTTGTTGATTTTAAGTTCTTGATCCAAATGGGAATCCAATAATTCTAAACTGGGCAATTGGTAATCCGTCGACGGTCTCATTGCTTCACTTTTATCGACCTCAATATTTGGTAATGCAATTTGCTTTTCTTTGTTTTTCTTCAGCGTAACAATGGGTATGTTTTTCACTCTGCCTATTTGAATCACGTTTCTAGATGGTTTAAATGATTCTGGCTCATTGTCGATCTGTGCACTCAAATCATTGTCATTCCTTTCTTGAATATTAATCTTTCTTTTAAATTTATTTTTAAAAATTGTAGGTAATTCACCCATCAAACCAAGCACGCGCGATTTTAAAGCATCAAGGTAATTTGCGCTGATCCAGTCTTTAACCTTCATGGCTTTTAAAAACATTTTTTGCACAGACCATTCAAACGAAAGCACCATTGCAATAACTGCAGAGCAAATCACAAACAAATATGTTCCAAGACTTCCCATGTAAGTTTTAAAAATCTTTTTGGTATAAAACCCTAAAACCCCACCCCAAGAAGAAGGGTAATGAACGGTTCGATCTATGAGCGATAGAAACAAGCACAATGTAAAAATCAAAAGCACCGCCCCAAACAAACGAATTTTAAAATGTTGGCCCAGGGCATTGAGCACAATTTTAACCGACACAATCGACATTAATATGACAAACACAAATGAAGCTAAACCAAATCCTTGCATCAATAGATCCCCACAATAGGCACCAATTTTGCCACCCAAGTTTTGTATCTCAACACTCACGCCCATCACCTTGGTGTTAAACGAAGGATCAGACGGACTGTAGCTGATCAGTGAAATTAAAAAAAACACACTTAAAGAAAATACAATAAATCCAATAAGTTCTCGAATGGGTCCACTGGATTTTGCCTGATTTTTTTGACTCATGAGGTGGACTTTACCTTGCAAAAGGTCAAACTTCAATGATTACTGGAAAAACAGCGGGCTTTCGATTGTAGTGTTGATGCGTAAATCTTCTAACAAGTCGGCGAACATGTTCATCGACTTGCAACTGTGCATCTTGCCCATGAGGTTTTTCAATTTTTTGTCCTATTAATTTTGTAAGGTTTGCGATCAAAAAACTTTCTTCGTGCGCAAAAACCACACCTTTTTGAGCCACCATGGGCAGAGACTTTAATTTCTTACTTTTTCGATCCATCAAAACCACCACGCTCACGGCACCTGCATAATTCATTGTTCGTCTATCTTTGATCATGTCAGTGGCCATGTAAGACAAATCGTTTTCCATCACCACCGTTGGCTCGAAGTGATGATCGGGTAAATGTTTACATTGACCTTTTTCAAATTCAATGGACTGACCATTTTCCAATAAAATGCATTTCTTAAAATGAATGTTGGTTTGTGAAGCCAGTTCCTGATGCAAAACCAAATGACGATATTCACCGTGTATGGGTACAAAATAAGTTGGTGAAACCGCCTTGAGCATTTCACGAAGATCCTCTTGATAACCATGACCCGATACGTGAATATCAGAACCTGCGCTTGTGGATACATGCGCTCCTCTTCGATACAACTGATTGATGATCTCAAAGATGGCTTTTTCGTTACCGGGAATCATTCTTGAAGAAAGTACAACTTGATCACCTTTTTCCAATTCAATGTTTTTAAGTTCTCCATAAGCCATTCTTGCCAGAGCAGACCTGGGCTCACCTTGCGACCCCGTTGACAGCACAATGAGCTTGTTTCGTGGCATTTTTCTGACTGCATTTTCTTCAACCATTAACGAATCGTCAAACTCAAGGTGACCCGTTCGTTTTGCCAAATAAATGTTTTCTTTCATGGCTCTTCCCAAAACCAATATTTTTCTCTTATGGTTTTGTGCCAATTCGATGACTTGGCCGATCCTTGGAATATGGGAGGCAAAAGAAGATAAAACATACCAACCCTTGGTGTCTTTTATGATTTCTTCAAGACCCTCATAAACCGTCTTTTCAGATTTTGAATAGCCGGGAACTTCTACGTTTGTGCTATCAGACAGCAACAACAACACACCCTTTTTCCCAAGTTTTTTAAAGCGTTCAATGTCTGTCTTTCTTCCATCGGCCGGATGTTTATCCAACTTAAAATCCCCTGTATGAATGATTCGACCCTCCGGCGTATCAATACACAAGCCAAGTGCATCACAAATGGAGTGAGCCATTTGAATGAATTCGATTTGAAACGCTCCCAACTCAACAACATCTCCTTCTTCAACCAAATTCAATTTGGCATCATCCAACAAATCATGCTTGGCCAATTTATTTTTGACCAATTCCAATGTAAACAACGATCCATACACTGGAATGTTTTTTTGCCTGAGTAAAAAAGGAAGGGCGCCAATGTGATCTTCATGACCATGTGTCAATATCACCGCTTTAATTTTTGTTTTTGATTTTAAAGCATAAGATAGACCCGGCAAAACCAAGTCTATGCCTGGATAAAATTGATCCGGAAATTTCACTCCACAATCGATGATGATCGATTCATTAAACCATTCAATCATCAACATGTTCATTCCAATTTCCCCTAAACCTCCTATTGGAACAATACGTAATGATTTTCTTAAACCAGATGACAAGCTAACCAATGGTTCTCCTTTATTTTTTTAAGCTGTGGTTTCTTTTCAAAACATTCATTCTTGGATAATGGACAACGTTTTCTATACACACAAGCTTGATTTACATTCTTTGCTTTATCTTCCTGCACATAGTGCTGAGGTTTTGTTTTTGATTCATCAATATTTGGCACACATGTCAACAGATATTGTGTGTAAGGATGTAAAGATGATTCGAGTGACACCGCCTGAATCTGTTCAACCACTTCACCCATGTACATCACCATGATTTTATCACAAATGTAATGGACAACTCGTAAATCATGGGAGATAAAGATCATACTTAAATTATTTTGTTTTTGTAACCGTTTGAGCAGTTGAATGATTTGCGCTTGAATGGAAACATCCAGAGCTGATACAGGCTCGTCAGCCACCAACCATCTGGGATCGTTGATCAGTGCTCTTGCGATCGAGATTCTTTGCCTTTGACCGCCGGAAAACTCATGCGGAAAACGACCGAGACTTTCTAAAGACAAACCAACATCGTCGAATATTTTTCTAACTTTAGCGTCCTTTTCATTTTTGGTAAAATTCTTATGTATAAGCAGCCCTTCTTCAACAATGGATTTGATCTTCATTCTTGGATTTAGTGATCCCATTGGGTCTTGAAACACCATTTGCACATGTTGCCTAAATGCATGCAATTGTTTCTTTGAAAAAGAAAGAATATTCTCACCATTGTACAACACTTCTCCTACGTCTGGCTCAATCAAACGAACCAAACAACGCCCCAACGTGGTTTTACCACAACCTGATTCACCAACCACCCCCATTGTTTCTCCAACATCCAAGTGAAATGAAACATTTTTAATTGCGCAATTTCCATGTTTTTTAAAAAACCCGACTTTTTTCCAGAATGTTTTTGACAAACTTTTAACAATCAACATGGGTGCAAACACCTTACAGATCTTTTTTCTAAATTTAGAAGTTCAATGGATCTTTCTTGGCAATCATTTTCTTTTTTAAAACATCTTTGAAAAAACCGACAGTGGCTGGGTATGGCATCAATGGGTGGCACTTGACCAGGAATGGATTTTAGCTCAAGGTTCTTGTTCATTCTGGGTAAAGATTCCAGCAGCATAGTTGTGTACGGATGCATGGGATGATTAAAGATATCATCAACAGACCCCGATTCAACAATTTGGCCTGCATACATGACCGCCACATGATTGGCGTTCTGTTTTACAACCCCCAAATCGTGCGTGATCAACAATACGCCCATGTTGATTCTTGTCTGTAATTCATTGATCAGATTTAATATTTGATCTTGAATCGTCACATCCAATGCTGTGGTGGGTTCATCCGCTATCAATATTTTTGGCTCACCGATCAATGCCATCGCAATCACAATCCTTTGTCGCATACCACCACTGAGCTCATGAGGATAAGACTGATAAAGTTGTTTGACATTGTTTAAACCAACTTTATTCATCATATCCAATGTTCTTTCATAAGCACTTGATCGATCCAATGTCTCATGAATGTTTAATACTTCCTGTATTTGTTTACCGATTTTGATCACTGGATTCAATGAGCTCATTGGTTCTTGAAACACAAAGCCTATTTCTTTCCCCCTTAATTTCGAAAACTCATTTTCACCTAAATCAAAAATATTATTTTGATTGAGCATGACCGATTGAGCCTGAACCTTGCAATGCTGTGAGTTTAAAAGCTTGACGATTGAGAGCGCGGTTACGCTTTTTCCACAACCCGATTCACCTACAAGGCTCAACGTTTTTCCCAAGTGTAATTCAAATGATATGTTTGAAACTGCCTCAAGCCACTTTTTTTTATACCAAAATGAAATAGATAAATGATTGACTGACAGCATTTTATTTATCCATTAATTTGATTAACAAATCCATCTCTGATGCTGATATAATTTTTTTTTGCTCTAAAACCCTGATGATGACTTTAAGTTTTGCGATGGTTTTTTTTTCCTGTGACACAATTGGGCCTTGACCAGATGGGTTGGACGCACCCAATCCCTCCTCTTGATATTGAGCCACTTGTGTTTTTTCATTTCTTTCTTTATCGTAAAAGGATGTGATGCGATTGATGACAGGTTCCTCGTCTTGGGCACTTGACACATCGATGGTGCTTTGACCAATATGAACATTGTACTGCTTTTCGATGGTTTTAATGATCGCACTGTGTGTTGATAAAACTCTAAATATTTGTTTATCAACCATGAATCTTAATTGATCCATCACTTCCAAATTCATTGGGTCATTGAAAGCAATCACCAATTGCTCTTTATCCATGTGCATTCTCAGCGCAATGGGAACCAGACAGTTTTTTTTGCAAAACGAAACATCCACATAATTTGCCACTTGTGAATCCAACTTAACTTGATCAAGATTGACAAACGGAACTGAGGACATTTGACTCAAAACATTGGCCAACTGATCTTCACTCAAGGCATTGAGCGACACAAGAATCTCTCCCAATTTTTTCTTACTGTTTTTTTGCTGCAAAAGTGCTTGGTCCACTTCTTTCTTAGACACCAACCCACTTTCAATCAGAATATCTCCTATTTTCTTTTTTGCAACCATCGAAAATCATTGTAAGTCAGACAGTGGCCGAAGTCTAACATCTTGTTTAAGCCTAAATTCATCCACAGATAAATCAAAAACCTTCATTTTAGATCGTATGCTCAACTTTATCGTTTTTGAACCTTTTTGTGCCCATATGCTTTGAAGCCCAAGCGCATCATGGGTGTATTGCACTTTTATACCCTTGGCGAATAGATTCTTTATATGTTTAACCTGACAGTTCTGATCAAAAGCAAATTTGACATCACCATACTCCGTTAAAACTCTAGCGGTTTTGCCACTGCACCATTTTACTTCTAAAGGACTTGTTTTTGGAAAATAAACTTCTGACATCAACTCAATGAGTTGCTTGGCATTAAGTTTGACATTCAACAAACGAAGTGAAAACTCACTTGTTAAACCTTGGTATAAAACATTGTTGTTGACATCAAATATCTCTAAGCTCGAACCAAACACGTGAACAATGAACATTGGCAAGTCAAATTGATATAGCGTAATTTGAGCTCTCTCAGAGGTTAGTATTTTGTTTTCATACTTAAATTTTAACTTGTTTAGAAATTGTCCAAATTCTATCACACCTTGGTGATAATTGTGTCTTTCATTTATATTTAACGTGGGTTTCTCAAAACAGTTTTTCAATGGCGTAAAAGCCTTTTTGGATGCGCAAGAAAACACAAGTAAAAAATTAAGGCAAAGCCAAATGCTTTTTTTGAATGGCTTTTCTTTTTTCTTCATTTTCCTCATGATCCATGGCTTTTTTATAATAATTTTTTGCTTCTTCAATTTTACTTAATTCAACACACACATCACCCAAATGATCCAGTATAACCGGCTCATTGGGTTCCAACGCGGATGCCTTTTTAAGTTCATCGTATGACTGAACAAAACGTTTTTGCTTAAAATAAACCCAACCCAGGCTATCAATGATGTAGGCATTGTTTGGCCTGAATTTTAGTGCATGTAAGATATATTTTAATGCTTCATCATACTTTTCTATGCGATTTCGATCAGCATAATGATAACCTAAAAAATTCAGCGCATTGACATGGTTTGGGTTGATATCCAAAATTCTAAGAAGGGTGTTTTGAACTTCAACATCATTTTTTTGCTGTTCATAGGTTTCCGCCAAGACATAAAGCAATTCTTCATGGTCAGGAAACGCATGTAATTTACTTTTTAACAATTCAATGGCCTGGGTGCTTTCATTTTGATGAAGGTGATGTCTAGCCAAAGCCACCACCAGCTGTGTGTTTTGTGGTTTCTTTTCAATGGCTTTTAATAAGATGCTTTTTTCATGACTGTATTTTTTTTCTTCTCTGGCAATGGATGCCTCCAATATTTTTGCATCCACATAATATTCGTCATCTTCTTTCACCATGTTTAATTGCTTACTGGCCATCCCCAAATTATTCAACTTGCGATGATTCAAAGCTATGTAGTAATGAATGGCTGTCATGCCGGGATACAATTCCAACAGCTTAGAAAAATAATTTTTTGATTTCTCATATTCTTTGGATTGCAAATAAATTAAACCCAATTTTAACGCCGCATTGGGGTCTTTTGGATTTTTTGCGATCAACGTCTGATAAACTTCCTTGGCTTCACCATAATTTTCAAGATCGATGTACACCTGCCCCAACAAAAGTAAAAAATCGTCATTGTTAGGAAACTTTTTTACTGCCTCTTGATAAACTTCTTTAGCCTTTTGATATTCCTGACCATACTCATGCACCATACCCAATGCCTTGTATGCTGGTGCAAACATTTCGTTCTTATCAACGATACTTTGAAACACCTCAATGGCTTTGTCATATTGACCTTCTTGGGCATACACCCTACCCAAGTAGAAAAAAATGAATTCCTGATCAGGGTTTTTTGATACGTACCCTTTAAGCAGATCAATGGCTTTAATGGATTCTTTTTGATCCAAATAAATTCCAGATAGTGCAACAACATCCTCATCGCTTGCGTCGGTTAACACCAACGATTCATAAATTTCTTTCGCTTTGAAAAGATTGCCTTCAAGAATTTTTATTTTTGCAAGCAACCTCAAAGCATCTCTATCCTTTGGATCAAGTTTGATCAGCTTCGCCAAGTGTATTTGGCTTTTATCCAAATCTCTGTTCTTAAGATGCGCTTGAACCAATTTTTTTAATATGTGTGTTGACTCCGGATCTTTCTGGTGGGCTGATTCAAGTGCGGCAATCGAGTCACTCATGTTGCCATGATCGTTTCGTCGCTGTCCCTCAATGACGGATTGGTATAAGTCGGCGTTGGTGGCATCGATCGGCCAATCAAAATCGTGTCCTGGGCCAGCAATTTTTGAGCCTTTCAATGCACATGATCCCATGCAAACGAGAATCAATAACTTCAAAAACTTAATCATGAATTTCCCATATCATCATTTACTTTTTACCACCAATTAACTTCATTTTCGCCAAACCCAAACCAAGAACAACCGCAGTTGAAAGCCTCAGAATATTTGGCCCCAAACTCATGGAAACATAACCCCTGGATTTTAGCGACTGTATGTCATTGTCCGACCAACCACCTTCCGGACCAAAACACAACACCATGCTGGAGATGGGTTGATGAATCAAAGCTTCGAACCAGTTGATTTTCATTTCATCTTCATTAAAAAATATTTTATGTTCACATGTTTCATCAAGATCACTCAATCGGTCAACTTTGATAATTTTTGGAAGAAAATTGTTTTCGCTTTGTCGAAGCGCCTCAACTGATATGACTTGCAGTTTATTTAACTTTGCATCATCCAAAGAAAACGCACTGTACTCACTTTTAAAAAAAATGATCTTGTCAACACCGATTTCCGTTGATTTTTGTACAATCTCTTTCAGAGAGTCAAATGCACTGGTTGATACACAAACAGTTAAAGAGAACTGCGATTTTTGTTTCTTTTCAATCTCAAGCAGATCAAGCACTTTTCCATTCAACACTGTAATGACACAAAGACCTTGTCCATCAAACAGTGCTATCTTTTCTTTATTTTTGACTCTTAGAATTTTTAAGATTTTTTGATGTTCTTTGCTCAATTCGAATGCAGATCGATTCAAATCAATCGATGGCTCATACAATCTTGTAACAACATCTCTTTTTTTATTCTCTAACATTTCGTAAGGAATGAATCATTGATGTCTGACCGGATTTTGCAGCCTCAAATAAATATCGGTCAGCTTCCCTAAGCAGATCATCTGCGTCGGTCGCATAATCCGGATTTGCGCTGACAACTGAGACGCTGACCGTGAATGCAACACCTTCAACACGAATCTCCTGCAATTTGCTTTGAACTCTTTTAGCAAAAACGATTGCATTGTCCAAAGCCGTATCTCTCAATAAAATCGAAAAAACACCCGGCCCATGTCTGGCAACCAAATCGTAAACCCTTAAACCTCGAGCGATTTCTTTACCCATCGACTTCATTAAATCATCCAACACTTTTAACTCGTGGACTTTTTTCATTTTATCAAAACCATCAACCGTAACCAGCACGCAACTTAAATGCTGACGCTGGCGTGCACAAAAGTTCAATTCACGTTCCAAAGTTTCCACAAAGAATTGTTTGTTGGCAATTAAGAACG
>JAYRVV010000268.1:0-5563 GCA_041918415.1 Bdellovibrionota bacterium
GCCTCTCAGTTCTGTCGCTTGTCCTAAAAATCGATTCACAATGAAATCGGTCATGTCATCCCCATTGAGGTCAGCCGGGTAAACGTATGACACGGATGATTCATCATCGCGTTCACTTTCTTTGAGTGTACCAAACACATGGTGCTTGATTGCGCTGACATCGCCCAGAGGCGCATGAAACACTTCGTCAATCCAAGGGAAAAACACATGCGATGCACCTTTTTGCTCACCCACATGAAACAAAGGGTGCCATGTGGATGTGCGAGACCAATAGGGTAAATCCAGGACCAAATCATCTTGATTGCTTTTGGTGTAAGTCGGAAGTGCAAATTGAATTTCATCTTTCATTTTGATGCCATTCGCTTCGTACTCAAACCGAGTGAAACCCGTCATGCTTTGCACCAAGAATGTTTTTTGATCCAGTTGCATCTTGATGGGCCAGGGCGCATGTATGTTTGAGCCTTGCTTGTTTTTGATTTCAAACTTTCGATGCAAAACGAACGCGCCCCCAAGCCATTCATGAACATCCACGCCGCCTTGTTGGCAGATCACCAAAAACACTTTGGCAGCAAATTGGACAAAGCCGTAATATAAAGTGTGCATGGGCAAGTCAAAAGCAATGGGCTTTGAAAACGAGGACCACACGTTCAGTTCATACGTCCATTTCGGGTATGCACCCTTTCGATGCAAACTCACAGGAACCATACCTTTTGAAATGGAAGGCTCAAGCGTCACTTGTCTGATTCTGTCTTGGCCCTGAAGTGTGATGGGTTTAAACAGCGTTGCTCGAACATGACACACACATACAACACATAAGATGAGTACAACTTTGACCATAGGACATCGTAATGCTAACACAGCGCTCATGCAAGATACTGATATGCAAGATACTGATATTCAAGACATTGCGAGCACCTTAAGTCAAAAACTAAACATGGAAGTCAAAGCGGGCTTGTTACATCAGATCAATCCCTGTGATTTACAAACTTGCATCGATTCTACTTTGCTTAAACCAACGGCCGGGATCAGCGACATTGAAAAACTTTGTCAAGAGTCCCTTTTACTTAAGGTGAAAGCCGTGTGCGTTTACCTCAATCACATTGAGCTTGCAGCTAAGCTCTTGAGGTTCAGCCCCGTCGATCCCATCACCACCATCGGTTTTCCCATGGGTAACATCCCCACAAAGCTTAAGCTCCATGAACTTGAATTCGCCCTTAGCAAAGGTGCAAAAGAAATCGACATGGTCATGCAAATTGGAGATTTAATGGATCAACGCTTTGATAAAGTTTTTCAAGACATCCACAGCGTTGTCTTAAATGCTGGCCACGCAAAGGTCAAAGTGATCATTGAAAGCGCTTTATTGACCAAGACACAAATTGTACAAGCCTGCTTGATTGCGAAGACGGCCAAAGCCCATTATGTGAAAACTTCCACTGGGTTTTTGGGTCAAGGTGCAAGCGTGCAAGACATCGCTTTGATGAAAAAAACATTGGGTGACTCCATGGGCATCAAAGCCAGTGGGGGCATTGACAGCAAAGCAAAGGCAATGTCGATGTTGCAGGCAGGTGCCACTCGAATCGGTACAAGCAAGGCAAAGGACATATTATGTTAGTCGGACCTGAAAAAGTACCATCTGCTTCGTTACCTTCGGCCAAATCGTCCTCAATGGACTTTGAGTCCACCTCCGGGCGATTTGGCCTCAAAGCCTCGCCTCTGGCACTGTTTGAGGCCCTCCAGAACTTGCAAGGCTTACACAAAGAAATAGCCAATATCTTGCAAATTGTTTACCACTCTTTTTCTAGCAAACTCAAGATGGATGCCTATCTCCGATTTCTTCAGGGTCGACTATGTTAGAAAACATCAAAAGGGCCAAAAAATCCATTGAAGCACAGTTTGGTTCGATGGCAGCCAAAACAGCCCTTGTATTGGGTTCTGGCCTTGGTGATTTTGTCAATCGTCACAGCATTGTTCATGCCATGACTTATTCAAGCATCGATGGTTTTTTAAGCCCCAGTGTTCAGGGACATTTGGGCAAACTCTGTTTGATCAAGATCGCCTCCAAACCCGTCTTGGTGTTTTGTGGTCGCATCCATGCTTATGAAGGCCATGACGCTAAAGACGTCACGTTCCCCATACGGGTGATTAAAGCCCTGAACATCTCAAACCTTATTTTGACCAATGCCTGTGGCAGCACGCATAAAGCTTTTAAACCGGGTCAAATCATGTTGATCAAAAACCACCTTAATTTAACAGGCCTTAATCCTTTGCTTGGAAGCAATGTCGATGAGTTGGGCCCTCGTTTTCCTGACATGTCTTTTCCTTATGATCAAGAACACATCAAATTGGCCAAACGACTGGCCAAAAAGTTAAACATCAGTGTCAAAATCGGTGTGTATGCGGGTCTTTTGGGTCCCAGTTATGAAACCGCCTCGGAAATTCAAATGCTAAAAAAATTAGGCGCTGACGTGGTGGGCATGTCAACTGTCTTGGAAACAATCGCAGCAAGGCATCAAGGCACACGTGTCGTTGGGCTTTCATTGGTCAGCAATGATGGCGCCGGCATTGGCAAAGCGATACTCAGTCACCAGGATGTGATCGAGACCCAAAAGAAAAATCAGGAAAAATTTTTTATTTTTTTAAGCAAACTGTGTACAGAGCTTTCATGAAAGAAAACAATCCAAAGCCTTTGATTTTAAATTCAGACATTCAAAAAAGAGTGAAAACACTTGGCGAGCAAATCAGCCTTGACTACAAAAACAAAGAGCTCGTGTGTGTCGGTATTTTAAAAGGGTCGATCATTTTTTACGCTGATCTGGTCCGTTGCATTGATCGCCCTGTCGTGTTTGATTTCATCAGTGCTTCTTCATACGCAAACGCCACCGAAAGTTCCGGCGTTGTAAACATCAGCAAAGACTTGTCGCTGTCCATTGAAGGGAAGCACGTGTTGGTGATTGAAGATATTGTGGACACTGGCAACACATTAAGCTTTCTATTGGATCATTTGAAACTTAAAAGACCTGCCAGCCTTAAGCTTTGTGCTTTTTTATTCAAGCCCTCAAGGGTGAAGAGGGAAGTTAAAATAGACTATTTGGGATTCACCATCGATGACCATTTTGTGGTGGGATACGGCTTGGACGTCGCTGAAAAATACAGAAATTTAAACCATGTGGCGATTTATGAAGAAAGCCCAGACAGTTAACAAGAAGTTTTATGGGAATCAAAGAAAAATACAGTTTTTGGGCTTAAGAAGAATTGTTCCATATTCGAGGCCGCAGCAAACGAGCCACCACAGCGTACTTCGTCTGTACGCGAGGATGGTTCGTTTGCGAGAACGAAGAAGATGGTCAATTATTCTTAAGCCCCTGTAACAACAACATTTAAGGAGAAAACATGATTAAAAACATACACAGCGACCAGGCCCCAAAGGCTATTGGACCCTACTCACAAGCCGTTGAGGCAGGCCCTTTTATTTTCACTTCCGGCCAAATTCCCTTGGATCCTCAAACAGGCACCCTCAAGGGTGTGGACATTTGTGAGCAAACCACTCAGGTTTTTGAAAACCTAAGTCATGTGCTTAAGGCCTGCAACCTTGGTTTTAGCGATGTGGTTAAAACGACCGTTTACTTAACGACGATGAACCATTTTAGCGATTTGAACAAGGTGTATGAAAAATACATGGGTCAAGCCAAACCCTCTCGCAGCACCATCGCCGTTGCGGGATTACCCAGAGGTGCTTTGGTCGAAATTGACATGGTGGCCTACAAAGGTTAAGCATTTGCAGGATTTAACTATTTCTCTTTTAGAACATTGCAAATTCTAGAGGGCCTCAAAAAGTGCCAGATGCGAGGCTTTGAGGCCAAATCGCCCGGAGGTGGACTCTTAAGTCCATTGAGGACGATTTGGCTGAAGTTAACAAAGCAGATGGTACTTTTTCAGGCCCGATTATTTAAGACTTTCGATACTTCATTTGCATTGTCGCCAAAAGTTAAGAATATTTTGCTTTTTTAAATAAAGCTTGATAGAACCGACGCGCAATGTTAGTACGATTTTAAGTTGTACATTTTTTAATTTAATTGAAGGAGCATCATGAACAACAACGAAAACATACGCATCATTAAGAAATATCAAAACCGTAAACTGTATGACACCAAAGACAGTTGTTACATCACCTTGGATGACATTGCGACATTGATTCGAAAAAATGAAGAAATTCAAGTCATTGATAACAAAACCAAAAACGATGTAACGCCTGTGATTTTGTCTCAGATTTTGGTTGACCAAGAAAAAGCAGCCAAATCGACTTTACCCATGACCATGCTGCGCGACCTGATTCGCCAAGGCAAAGGCTCACTTTTTGATTTCATTCAAAGGTATGTTGTGATGGGCAACACTTCTGAACCAGAAAGACAAAGAGAAGCAGAAAGATACCTCGATCAGCTGATCAACCGAGGCGAAATCACCAAAATTGAAGGTAAGGCAATTTTAAAAGAATTGACCGACGAAACCCCATACAACAAGGAATTTGAAGACCAATTTGGAAAACAAGTTTCCAAATCACTTCGAACAACACCTCAGTTGTCTGATCTTGAAAACCACATCAAAATTTTGAGCAACAAACTCAATGTTTTGGAAAACCGTTTTTCCAGATAATTCGTTTTGATTTAATTTAAAAACGCCAAGCTCAACAAGCATGGCGTTTTTTTTGTTCAATTTTTCAAATACAACGTAAGATGCTTTTGTGAAATGGACAATTGTAGCGTTTTGGCTTGTGTTTTTTGGCGTGTTGTCCATTGAAGAGACTCAAGCCGGAAGCTTAAAAAAAAACTCGAGCTTACTATCCCTTGAGTTGGGATATTCAATGCAAAATCACTCCTACAAAGCCAACAACTTCAGCCAAGATGTGTTTGGGCTTGATCTGGAATTTGAAAAATATGAGGCCATCACGCAATTTTCATATGGCTTAACAGATGACACTACACTTTTTATAAATGCACCTTGGGTTTACTTTAAAGAATCTTCCTTATTAAACCGATCCAGCGGTTTTGGCCTTGGCGACATCAGCACAGGTATTCTTTACCGTTGTTTTTCATTTGATTTTGGCGGCCAAATCTTGATGGGCACAGACGTCACTTTTCCGACTGGCTCAACACACATTCATCACGAATCCGGCTCTGATCAAGCGCTTCGCCTGCCAAGAGGTATGGGCATTTATTCAGTGAAACCTTCCATTGAATTTAGGGCTAAATCCAACAAGACGCATTTTTACACCAAACACCAATATGCATTTAACTTTTCATCGTTTGCGCAATACCTACAAACCGACACCATCGCTTTCACCGACTCCAATAACAATGTATTCGATTTACCTTTTGGAAATTTAAACATCGATTGGGGTGATTTGTACATCGCTTCCATTGGCATTGGACAATCGCTGACAGCTTCTTTCACTTTTGATTTAACGGCAAGGTACAATCATCGCATGAACACTCAAGTTCAAAACATTGAACTTGATGAAAGTCAAAACAGCTTTAGCAAAACAGGCGTCAATCTTGGCAGCAGTCGC
>JAYRVV010000269.1:0-2105 GCA_041918415.1 Bdellovibrionota bacterium
AAGTCTTAAATCACTTGATACAGGACTTCAAAAGCAATTTAAAGAAAGTTAATTTTTAATTCCTCTTTCCTGAAGAAAAATATAGAGAAATACAGATTTTTAGACGTATGAGGCATGGTCCAAGATCCAGATTCTTCGCGAGCTAACCACCACGGCTTACTTGATCTGTAAGCGAGAATGACGAGTGAGCAAGAACGAAGTAGATGGTACTTTTCAATAGGACTAATTTGGCTCAGTCATTGACCATGGATCCAAGATTTTATCCAATTCAGCCTTAGGTAAAATGTTTTTTTCCAAGGCCACTTGCCTTACCGTTTTGTTTTGCAAATACGCCTCTTTGGCAATCATGGCCGCTTGGTCATAACCGATCTTGGGTGCCAGCGAAGTGCACATCGCCAAACTTTGCTCGATCAGTTCTCGACATCTTTTTTCATCCACTTCAACACCATCGATACATTTGGCTTTAAAATTAGCCGTCGCTTGACTGAGCAAGGATGAAGATTGTAGCACATTGTGGACCATCATGGGCATCATGACATTTAGTTCAAAATTGCCCGATTGTCCTCCAATGCAAACGCAAAGGTCATTGCCCATCACTTGAGCGCAAACCATGGTCAAGGCTTCCGCAATCACCGGATTGACTTTACCGGGCATGATGGAAGATCCTGGTTGTGTGGCCAACAGTTTAAGCTCTCCAATGCCACAACGTGGACCGCTGGCCAGCCAACGAATGTCATTGGCAATTTTCATCAGTGCGACCGCGCAAGTTTTTAAAGCGCTGCTTGCGTCCACCACTGCATCTTTTGAGGCTTGGGCGGCAAAGTGATTTTTTGTTTCAGTAAAATCCATGCCCAACCTTTTTGAAATTTCTTCAATCGCATTTTTCGCAAACGCTTTGGAAGTGTTGATGCCCGTGCCAACGGCGGTTCCCCCCAAGGCCAAGCGTGACAAAGGTTTTAAAACCCATTCGATTCTCTCAATGCAATCGTCCAACTGAGCCGCATATCCGGAAAACACCTGTCCCATCCGAATGGGCGTTGCATCTTGCAAGTGTGTGCGGCCGATTTTTACAACACGATCAAATTGTTTGGCTTTTTGTTCAAGAACATTTCTTAAACTTTCTAGCACAGGCAACAATGTTTCTTTTAAAGACAGACTGATCGCAATGTGCATGGCCGTTGGGAATACATCGTTGGAAGATTGTCCATCATTCACGTGATCGTTTGGATGAATCACTTTGGATCCTCTTTTTTCTCCCATCAGTTCAGTGGCTCGATTGGCAATGATTTCATTGACATTCATGTTGCTGGAAGTTCCTGAACCCGTTTGAAAAACATCAACCACAAATTGATTGTCAAACATTCCCTCGCTCACCTCACTGGCTGCTTGAATGATCCATTTGGCTTTTGACTCCTGAAGTTTACCAAGCTTTTGGTTCGTGATGGCCGCAGCTCTTTTGATTTCTCCAAGCGCACGAATCATGTCCCTTGGCATCTTAAATGAACTGATCGGAAAGTTTTCAACCGCCCGTTGGGTTTGCGCCCCATAATAAGCATCCTGAGGCACTTTCATTTCTCCCATTGAATCTTTTTCTACTCTAAACTCATGCTTCATTTTATCTCCTTTAAAACAGACACTGTATAAAAGATTTTCATCAAAAGGTTAAGTTTTTAGCCACGTTCTGGATCTAACTTGAACAGACATGTTTTGATTCATCCATTGCGTAACCTTGATGAGTTTGCTGTGCTTTAATCCCGTTTGTACATTCATTTGTTCAAACATGAAAACCAAATCCTCTGTCGCCACATTACCCAAAGCTCCCTTGGCAAACGGACATCCTCCAATACCTCCCATTGAGGCATCAAACACTCGAACCCCCATTTGATAAGCGACATATGCGTTGGTCAATGCCAATCCGAACGTGTCGTGAAAATGTCCAGCCATGCGATTGATGGGTAAATGTTTATTGATCAACTTGAGCAGATGTTCTACATGTTTGGGACTGGCCTTGCCGATGGTATCGCCGATCGATACTTCATAGGCTCCCATGTCAAAAAGTTTTTCAATGATTTTGATGACAGTTTTTTCTTTCATCAGACCTTCAT
>JAYRVV010000270.1:0-14067 GCA_041918415.1 Bdellovibrionota bacterium
AATCACAGGTGCAATGCCGTATCGTTATTTAAATAATTCATTAAGAATAATGAAGATTAACTTTATAGTACCAGCGATTGCATCAACATTGATAGTCTATTTTATAAGTATAAAAATAAGAGACAAATCTAAATTCCTTGTTAAAACATATGCTGTTGGATCAGTTTTATTTTTAATATTTGGGCTTTCAAGTGCTCGACATGAAATAGTTTCAAAAATATACGATACATGGTTTTTATGGCTTCTTATTTTTTTTACATCTCTCTATTATAAATATTTTAAATATGAAATTCAAAAGTCTGTTGCTGTTGATTGGAAGTATTTCTTTGGGTTTTCGATTTTTATGATTTCATGTTTTCTAGATATTTTTTTAACACTTACGAGTATTCCAAATCAGTATTATATTCCATTTGGATTTATGATTTTTTTTACGGCAATTTCATTCGGTCTTGCACAAGAGTCAGCGGATGCGTTTTTAAATGTTGAGATTAAAGTCGATGAGCGAACGCGGGATTTGGCAAAGGCGATGGAGGAGCTAAAATCCTTGGATCAGTATAAAGAAAGGTTTTTTGCAAACATATCACATGATTTTAAAACGCCCATCACGGTGGCAATGGGAGCGGTTGAGCAGTTGAGAAACATGGTTCAAGACGCTGGCCAAAGCAAGATGATTGTGGCCGCTAACCGAAGCCTCAATCAGCTGCTTAACATGGTGGGCGATATCTTAAACTTGGCCAAAGCCAAATCCGGACAACTAAAACTTCAGTGGCAAAGCGCACCCATCGCAAAGCTGCTGGAGTCATGGCTTGAACCTCAAGAAGTGCTGTGCAAGCAAAAAGGCATCACACTTGAATATGATTTTTCCTCTTACGCCCCATTACACATACCCATGGATGTTAAAAATATGGAACGTGTGATTCAAAATTTAATGTCAAACGCCATCAAGTTTACACAGGCTAAAAAAGATGGATTAAAAAAAATTAAAGTCGAACTTTTAACTGATGGTTCAAAAATGAGCCTTATCATTTCAGACAGTGGTATAGGTATACCTGACGATGAAAAAACCAAGGTGTTTGAACGCTTTGTTCAATCATCTCGCACAGATGCCAAAGAGCATGGAGGTACAGGCATAGGCCTTTCATTTGTTAAAGAAATCATCGATCTTCACCTGGGCAAGATTTTGGTGAAAGATTCCGAGTTTGGCGGAACAACAATTGTGCTTGAAATCCCATTAACTCAAAATCAAGAATTGCTTGAAACGTACAGTCTTGAAGAAAAATCTAAAATCAATTTGACGGGTTCTTTGGATGTGACGTATCCACCCTCAAATCCAAGTGTAAAAAAAGAAGGCCTGAGATCGGTTCTGATTGCAGAAGATAATCCGGAAGTTGCACAAATCATCTACAGCAGCTTACAAGATCAATACAATGTTTATTTCGCACGAGACGGTCAAGAAGCACTTGAGAGACTACAAAACGAAAATTTTGACTGTCTGCTGTCAGACATCAACATGCCACGCATGCAAGGCGACCAATTGCTTGGTGAAGTGAGAAAAATGCCTAAAAAAAGAAACATGCCCATTGTGATGTTAAGTTCTAAAGGCGATGATGAGACTGTGGTGGAGCTTTTAAACAAAGGGGCCAATGATTTTGTTTCAAAACCATTTAAAAAAGAGGTGTTAATCGCCAGGATCAAAACCCAAATTGAGGGTTATTACATTTCACGATGGATCGCCAAAAACGAGCGATTGATTGAAATGGGCATGCTGGCCTCAGGTATGGCTCATCAAATTAAAAATGGATTGAACAACATTCGAAATCAAATCAATTATGTTTTTAGATCAGCAATCAGCATGATTGAAAACGCACAACGCAAAGGTGAATCTGTGGATTTGAATACAAAAGAAAGAATCGAAGTGTCCGCAGAACATGCCAGAAGAGGCCTGGATCGAATTCAAAATCTGACCGAATCCATCTCAGCCTACACGTCAGGATCAAGACAAAAGGTCAGCATATCCATTAAAGACTCCATCAAGCTTGTTCAAACTTTGCAAGCGGACGAAATCACAAAAACCAACATGAACATCATCGTAGACCCCAGTGTTGAAAACCTTAAAGTCATGGGATATGCAACCGTGCACGAGGTTTTTATGAACGTCATCACCAACGCCTTGGATGCCTGCAAAAACATCAGCAATCCACAAATTTTGATCAAAGGGCACGAAACAGAAAATCATGTGGTGGTTTTGATTAAAGACAATGGTCATGGCATAGAGCCAGTTGTACTGGAAAATTTATGTCAACCGTTTTATACCACCAAAGCACCAGGTGAGGGCACCGGCCTGGGTCTATATTTGGTTCGAGATTTTGTAGAAGTTCAACATGCGGGTGAATTTAAAATTGAATCAGATGGAAAAGATAAAGGCACAGAGATCACGATTAAATTGGCAAAAATTGCACCAGACCCTGTAAGGGAGTCAAAAATGACCATGCACAATGTCTCCGTATGAAAACCACATTGATGACATTTTCAGGTCTTAGCATGGCGCCATGGCTACTGAAGGGTGATGTGCTTGTTGTGCAAACCGATGTGACGATGAATGAAATTGCAGAGGGAGATGTTCTGGTCTTTCACAGCGATGTTCACCAACAAACCATAGCCCATCGATTGATCGACAAAGAGAAACACATCATCAAAGGCGATAGACTATCAAACATTGATGAATGGGATGCAAGCCATGTGTTGCTTGGAAAAGCATTGGGTCGATTTCGCCACCATCAATACTTGCCATTTAAATTCAAAAAAACATTGGCTTTTATTTCTCGTTTTGGATTATATCCAGAAAGTCAACCATGGATCAAAGCCATCGTCAAAAACTTCAGGACATTGCACTTCTTTGTCAAGAAGGTGTTGACCTAAAAAACAAAAAAATGAAGGTCAATCAAAGTGATTGGCTTTTGGCGAGAGAACATAAAATCGCTACCGTGCTGGGTCAGGTTATCCTTCATCAAAACGATCCCATATCCCTTGTCCAAGAAGCACAGACACTGTGGCACTTTAATGCCATGAGAGATGTGTATTACATCAAGGAATTTTTAAGATTAAAGCATTTGCTTTTAAGTCATGGTCTTAAAATTTATCCATTAAAGCACATCTTGTTAACTCAATCGGTCTATCCCAAACCAGGGCTTCGGGCTTTTAGAGACATGGATGTTCTTGTTTCTCCCAATGAGCTTGAAAAAGTGGTGGATGTTTTGATTCAGGATGGATACGAGCAACAAAGACCACACGGGTATTTTAAAAACGCTCAACCACAAGGCCAAAACATAAAAGCTGCAAAAATGGGTTTTGATGCCGTCAACCTAATCAAAAATGAAATATTTTTAGAACTGCACACACATTTTTTACCTTTTCAACATTATTCCATCGATGTGAATGACGGTCAGGTATCCAACGAAGATGTGTTTGTTCATTTGCTTGTTCACCCAACACGACATTATTTTAATTATGGATTCAGGCAATTGCTGGACTTGAAACTATGGCATGACAAAAAAAAACCAGATTTAAAGAAAGTAAAAAACAAACTCGATCAATATGAACTTTGGCCCATGGCCTACAGCGCTTGGCAATTGGCGCATGTGTATTTTGATTTGCCAAAACCGCCTCATCAGGCCAATCGAAGATTGCTTGCATTCACAAACGCCATTTGTGAAAATTTTATGGATATGCCTAAACTATCCATGCAGCTTAAAGGTACACCCATTGCGTTTGAATTGATGAAACGCCATCCAATAATTGCATTGTTTAAGAAAATGTTTTTTCCAAATAAAGTGTATAGAAAATATCAAGCACCCAAGGATCATAAAATGGTTTGGCTGATGAAGAGACCATTTAAGTTGTTCAAACACATCAAAGTGCTTTATGTCTTGATTAAGCTTTTTTTGAAGCCTTCAGTTTGGCATCGTGTGCATTAGCAACATCAAACGTTGGCTTATTCTGGATGATAAAAGATTCTGTTTTAAGAAGCTCAACAAAATCTAAAACATCACGCAAGGCCTGATCGTGTGACACATCAAAAGATTGGGTGATGTGAATGGCGATGTCATCAATTGCGGATCCATCGCAAAGCATTTGCCATATGATTTGTGAAGTTTCATTCAGCTTAAAATACCTTTTGCTGCAAAGGTTTAGTAACACACCTTCATGGGCATCGAGGTTCGCATAAAGTGCATTTTGGGTGTCAATGCTGATCACGAGACCACCTTTAAGGTTTTGCTTTTTTGATGAAAATAAGGGTCGGCCTTCACCCATTCATTGTCATGAAATTCACTCATCCATTCAACCTTTTTAAAATATTTCATGCATGAATAACAATGAAAATGGTCCAAATCCGTGAACTGACCTGATTGTTTCAGGCGCAGTCGATGTTCAAAAAGCTTTTGATACATTTTTGTGAGTTCTTGGTGAGCCTGAAGCAGACTGGTTTGTTTTAAATCAGCCACAACGTCATAAGATCCGACAGAACCTTCAAGGTTTGAAAGTTGACAGCATGCCGTCAACCGTCCCTCATGATCGATGTTCAGCGCCGATTGTTTTAAAAACCGACAATGGGCCAGTGGGGATGTATCATAAAACCCTGCAGACAAAACGATGGGCATTTTGAATTGACCTTGCAAATCCTGGATTTTCTTTTCAATGGTTTTAAATTCTTCTGGTGAATGCATTAAATTGTTTTGAACCGCGTGAGGTGTGGGTTGCATGTGCGCCATGTGCAAACGGTTGATACCCATTTTTGAACATAAAAGACTAATGGCTTCGAGCTCATGCTCGTTACCACGATGGACGATCATTTGCGCAACAACCTCTTTGTTGTATGTTCGAGCAATTGCCATCGTCATCAGTGCGCGTTTGAACGAATCTTTACCTCGAATGCTGTCGTGGGTTTGCTCGGTTGCGCCATCGAGGCTTACAGATATGCCTTTGAATAAAGGCTCCGACATGTATTTAAAAAGTTTTGGAAAAAGTGTTTTATAATTGTAGCCGTTGGTTACAAAATGAAATGAGTGTCCATTGTTGATCAGTAAATCGAGAATATCATAAAAACGTGAATGCAGTGTTGTTTCACCGCCGGTCATCGCAATGTGAACTTTGCCATAAATTTTTCTTGCATCCTCAAGGATTTTGCCAAACGAGTCAAATGGGATCTCGCTGAATTCACCCAAATCCGCTCGAAAACAATGGGCACAACGAAGGTTGCAATGCCGAGTTAATTCAATGCCTATGAAAAAGTCCATACACTATGGGTTATCTTAAAATATCAAAAGGCTCAAGCGAAAGCGTTGACACCTTTTAAAAAACAGGGTTAAAGTCGTCTAACAATGAGCGAAAAGAAGAAAAAGCCCTACCAAAAACCTGAATTGGTACACATGAATGAAAAAGCCAAATCAGTTACAGGTGCACCGCCCGTTCCAGGTGCTCCCGCTGCGGCCACAGCTTCGCCCATCGCACCTGGTGCAACGGTATTTTAGTCGGACCTGAAAAAATACCATCTGCTTCGTTATCCTCAACCAAATCATCCTCAATGAACTTATGAAGTTCACCTCCGGGCGATTTGGTTTCAAAGCCTCGCATCTGGCACTTTTTGAGGCCCTCTAGAATTTGCAAAGTTTAAACAAGAAATTGTCAAAACATTGCAAATGATTTATTCCTCTTTTCAAAGCAAACTTAAGATAGAAGCCTATCTCTGATTTCTTCAGGGGCGACTATTTTAACACTTTATCGTTTAAGTTGATTGATCAGTTCTTCGGCTAAATGTTCTACCGGGTTTAAGTGTCTTGAAAAGACAATTTGCTTAATGGGTTTTGTTGAGACGATGTTGGATAAGCACGCAAAATGATCTTTGGAAAGTGATGTATCAATCAGCAACATGGGATTATCTTGAATCATTTGGTCAAGCACACTTGATTTTGATGCACTTTGATTCAAAACGCAGACATGATCAATGGTGCAAAAATCAATGTGCCCGTTGATGTGCTTGTAGGCCAGCGCGTGTTTAGAGTCTTTTTCACTGGGATAAATGTTTGGGTGATCAAAGCGATCCAAGGTTCTAAATTCTTTTTCAAAGCAATGTCCAATCAATTCACCACTTGGCCTGATGTCAACCAATACATGATCATCGCTGACAAAGTTGCGTTGTTGTTTGATCCAAGAACGAACCAAGGTTGATTTGCCAGAACCAGATTGGCCCAAAATCAAATAGCCCTCATCGAGGTGTTTAATCAAAGCGCCATGAACAAAATATTTTTTTTGTGTTCGTAACAATTCGAGTATAGGCAGCAATAAAAATGTGCGATTAAAAAACAAAGCGTCATCAATGGAGTGTTCATCCAACCAAAAATCACATTGACAATGTTCATAATCTAAAGAAATTTTAGAATACCCATCGGTTAACCATAATCGACCATTGATGATTTGACCATACATGCGTTGAGTGCGATGCCATTGAAGGATAGGATTTACATGGATGGTTGGAATCGACCCCAGATGGATTCGAAGTTGTAACTTAAAATCAAATGTGCTTGAATGATTTGAAGGACCAATTTTCTTCTCAAGCACTTCAATGCAATGATTTGAATCGCTGATGACCTTTATCCCAACACCGGCAATTGTAAAAATCATGTCGTATGATCAATGGGCAATTTTTTTTCGCACCATGATCGAAAGCCACCCATCAATGAGTAAACATTTTTATATCCCATCGCATTGAGGTTGTGTGCTGATAGAATCGAGCGAAAGCCACCGCCACAATAAAGGATGATGGTTTTTTCAGTGTCGGGTATTTTGCTCTCAACGTCTCTTTCAATGATACCCTTTGAAAGAAAAATGGCGCCAGGTAAATGCCCATTGGCCCATTCAGATTCTTCGCGAACATCAATAAGCACAAAAGTCTTTTGGCTTGCCCGCATGGATAGCATCTCATCGATGGTTAACTCTTGAACATTGCTTTTACGCTCTTGAACCAGCTTTAAGAATTTTTCACTGTGCTTCATGTATTGTTTTGTATCAACATTGCGTAGGCTTATCAAACTATCCGTGATGGTATGGATGTCCGGCCTCTATGGTTAATGCCCTATAAATCTGTTCACACAAAGTTAACAATGCAATTCGATGGGGCAGAGTCATCGAAGACAATGAAAGGCGCATTTTTGATTTGGATAAAAGATCCTGATGCAATCCGTGAGACGGTCCGATCACAAAAGTCAGATGCTTGTGGTTGATCTGTTGTCCAAGCCATTTTGAAAAGCGTACGCTGTCAAAGGTTTGTCCCTTTTCATCCAAGGCAACAATGTGAGGCCCATCAATTTTTCCAAAATCTTCATCATTTTTCAAACGGGTCAGTTTAATCTTACAGTACTTTTGACTTCGCTTGATGTAATCCTCAATCCAGGTGCTTTCGTGTGCGTCTAAACGATTGGAAAAGTATACGATTTCTATGTGCAGAGATTTTAAGCTAATCGCAAAATCTTTCTTTGAGTTTCCTGAACCGTTTCACATTCAAAGTGACCATACAATTTGTCGAAATGATAGTAATCACGAACATTTTCCAGAAATATGTGCACAATCACATCCCCGGTATCCACCAATGCCCAGTGTGCTTGAGGCAAACCTTCTACGGATGCAAAATGGGATTCGTTCAACACGGCATCGGCGATGGCATGGACCTGTCGATTTGAACTTGCACTCATGACCACAATGTAGTCAGCCATGTCACATTGTTTTTTAACGTTGTACACTTTAATGTCGTATGCTTTTTTAGCTAAGCCCAATTTGGCAAAACGCAGGGCCGAAAGATAAGATGGATTTGTTTTTGTTCTTCTCAAACTTAACTCCATTATAACAAAGAAAGTTTTAAAACAAAAATATATTTCTTTTTGATTTTTAGGGCTTCAATGTTTGAAACATGCTTTTAAAAAGCTCGTCTAGGTTGGTGCCAAGCTTTGCGCTGATCATGATGGGTTCTTTCTTAGCGTTGTGAAAAGTATCCATAAGCTTTTGTTTTTGTTGGTCATTGAGCAAGTCCACTTTGTTGATGACGATGATTTGCTTTTTTTGAAGCATTTTTTCATCGTAAAGCCTGAGTTCTTTGATCAATGCTTTATAATCGACGAAGGGCTGTTTAAGATCAAGTGGGTTGGCTTGCAAAACAAAAATCAGTGTTTTTGTTCTTTGAACATGCCGTAAAAATTCAAAGCCAAGGCCATGACCTTGGTGGGCGCCTTCAATTAACCCGGGTAAATCGGCCACCGTCATATGAGTACCTTTGTACATAACCACACCCAAATGTGGGCTGAGTGTGGTGAATGGGTAATCGGCCACTTTTGGTCTGGCTTTGGAAATGGCGGTCAGAAGGGTTGATTTTCCTGCATTTGGGAACCCAACCAAGCCAAAATCAGATAAAAGTCTAAGTTCAGCAATAACCCACAAGCCTTCCACGTCTTTTCCTTTTGTGGCTTTTCTGGGTGCTTGATTGGTTGAAGATTTAAAATGGATGTTGCCCAAACCACCTTTACCACCTTCTTGTAAAACAAAACTTTGATCGTGCTCTAAAACTTCACCGAGATTGTTTTTATTTTCTTCATCCAAGATGACGGTTCCCAAAGGAACATCAATCACAAGATCTTCACCGGACGCACCCGTTTTTTGTTGACCTTGACCGTTCTTTCCATTTTGTGCTTTAAAATGTCTTTTCTTTTGAAAATCTCTCAACGTGCTTAAATGTTTGGATGCACGAACGATGATGCTGCCCCCACGACCTCCATCACCCCCGTCTGGACCACCTTTGGGAATGTATTTTGCGCGAAAAAAACTGACAACGCCGTCACCACCATCACCGGCTTTGATAAAAATTTTTGCTCGATCAACAAAAGCAAGTCTTGTCGACATGTATGAAGTCCTTTCAGGGTTTGCCAATCAAGGGGACGTTTGTTTTAAAAAATTCAACTTTTAGACCCAATCAAAATCATCAACGACAAATTCGCCGCCATTGCTTTCGACTTTACTCTACAGTCCCTAAACTTGTAATTTTAAACTTGATAACTATGACGTAGGTAAAACACTGACTTTGTGTTTATCTTTACCCATGCGCTCATACTTTACAACGCCATTGATCTTTGCAAACACGGTGAAATCCTTGCCCAAGCCAACGTTCACGCCAGGATGAATTTTTGTGCCAACTTGGCGAACCAAAATGTTGCCTGCCTTGACGGTTTGACCGGCATAGATTTTCACGCCACGGCGCTGGCCCTGACTGTCTCGACCGTTTCTCGAACTTCCGCCTGCTTTTTTATGAGCCATTTGTTATCCCTCGATTGTTTTGATTTCGATTTGTGTGAAGTGCTGTCTGTGGCCTTGAGTTTTTTTGTAGCCATGTCTTCTTTTTTTCTTAAAAACTGTAATTTTTTTGGCTCTTAGTTGAGATCGGATCTCTCCTTTGACGACAGCTTTTAATCCAGAACCTGTTTTAAGGTTTTCGCCGTCACCCAATGCCAACACATGGTTAAAACTGACAACTGAGCCCACATCACCATCGATTTTTTCCAAAGTGACGATATCGCCTGGTGAGGCTTTGACTTGGTGTTTTCCTACTTGAAATATTGCGTACATAGAAGTGTGGCTTTCTAAAGCTGTTTTATGTTGTTGTCAAGTACTCAAAGTAATCATGACTTATTTTTTTCTTTTGTTGAATTTGCCCCAAAGCACTAAAGCCGTTAGAATGCCCGGATCATGCAGATTAAAAAAATACTTGTTTTTCAAGATGTTATGCCACTTTTAAAGGAAGTGCGAGCATTTTTAAGTCAAAAACCCATGTCCTTCATAGTCACGGTTAACGGTAAAGATACCGTGAGCAAAACTTTAAGCCAAAGTCCTGTGGCCATTGTGATCAGTGAAAAAATGCAGGATTTACAAGTTATTGATATTATTAATCAATTAAAAGACAAAACAAAAGCGCCCTTCTTCATTTTAAGCAAGGAAGATAACAAAGAATTGCATGAGCAATTGACGGGTTTTAATGCCAAAGTTCTCAATCAAAATGATTTTCAAATTGCTGTGGGGGAGTTTTTGTTGCCCCTCATGGAAGCTGATCTGGCTGGCTTTTTAAAAAAACTCAGCGGACCCAAAACCTCCGAGGCAAGCCATGTCGCCAGCAACCGATTTTTAACTCAAGGTTCGATTCATTTTACAAGCCATGGGATTAACCATGAGGGGCAGGTTAAAAACATAAGTCAAGCCGGGGTTTTGTTTGTGAGTGACGCCAATGTTGAAAATGGCGGAGTGCTCACACTAAACATGCAAGCGCCGGATGACTCTAGGTTTATGGTTCAAGCGCAATTGGTCAGGTCGCAAGATTTGGCGCAAGGGAAAAAAGCTTTTGGTTTAAAGTTTTTGGATTTAAGTGCAGACACGCAAGAGAAAATTCAAAAATGGATCGAAGTTCACAAAATATTTTCAGGCCAAAACGGCAACGACAGCAATACTTTTGGGCCGGGCACAGTTCGGGAAAACAAAAGGGTCAAAATATCTCAGACCATAGAGTTTTGGTTTGAACAATCCAACCTTCAAGAAAGAGAATATTTTTCAGGACAATTACTCAACATAAGTTTATCCGGCGTTTTGATTGCCACAGAACAAGTTGTGCCTGATCAAACGGTGTTGGGTTTGAGAATTTTTAATAATGAAGAACCCATCGAGCTTGTGTTTGAAGTTGTGCGTACACAAAAGTTAAAACAAAACATTGAATCATACCAGTTTGGCACCGGTGGAAAATTTGTTGGTTTAAGTAATGCACAAAAAAACGAAATCACCTTGTGGATAAGGAAAGAACCGTTTTTAAGAAAAAACACCCTAAACTTTGTCAATTTGCAAATGGTGGAAAAGATTTTTCACAGCCCGTACGATGTTTTGATCAAAGAGTTTAAGACCCCAGGCTCTCAGTTGGGCGCTTTTTTCTTTTCTGAAACCAGCGAGTTCGAAAAAAAGTGTTTATCGCAAGATGATGACCACTTAAAATCAGTTAAATTATCTTCTTTGCTTAGGTTAAAATTCATTTTGTTTCACAAGGCCATTTTTGACATCAAGCATTTGGATGAAAGCTTGATCAAAAAATATTTTGGCTTGTTTGAGGCCTTGCTCAAAGAATCCGTTTCGTGTGAACAAATGCTTGATGATTCGGTGAAAGCCGCCATTGGTCAATCAGATGATCGACTCAAATTAAGTCTCAATGAATCTAGTAATTTGCTTTTTGAAGAAAAGATTCATTTTGCAAAAGAATTGGTTGCTCAGTTGTCATTTTTAGATTCATTCAAATCACATGGTGCTTATGTGAGCGCTTTGGCTTTGGTCGAGCAGTCCAAAATAGATGATTCAACATTAGGCAACCAAGTTAAGTACAACAAAAAGAAAAAAGTTGAAGAAGCCAAAGCGCAAGTCAAAGAAAAACATGAAAAACAGAAAAAACCCATCGGACTTTTCATCGCGGGTGGTGCTTTGTTTTTAATGATTGTGGGAGGATATTTGTACAGTTACATGTCCAGCTTTGTTTCAACCAAAGATTTAAACCTGGCCGTCGATGTGAGTTCAATTCGAGCAGATGAAGAAGGTCTGTTGGTGAGCATTCATAGTACGCATTGGGATCGGTTAACTTTAGATTTAAAGACCGCCGAAATTGAAAAAATCCAGGAATATTTGATCAAGAAAAAATTAAGACAAGTTAAAATCACCAACGAAAAAAATGAATTGCTCGCCACCAGTGCCTTGATTGAAAAACTTCAAGGGCAAAAACCTAGGTATGCCCTGCGCATTAGAAAATAGTCGAGCCTGAAAAAGTACCATCTGCTTCGTTACCTTTTGCCAAATCGTCCTCAATGGACGTAAAGTCCACCGCCGGACGACTTGGCCTCGAAGCCTCGCATCCGGGGGGGGGCACTTTTTGAGGCCCTCAAGAATTTGCAAGGTTTAAACAAAGAAATAGCCAAAATCTCGCAATATTTTTTCACTCTTTTCTAAGATCCCTCAAGATAGAAGCATATCTCTGATTTCTTCAGGGTCGACAAAAATAGATTTTGGTTAAAGCTCTACTCGGTTGGGTCGACGGTGTAAATGGCCGCACCACCTGCGATGTTGCCGGATGAGTCTACTGCCCCAACACGTTCAAACAATGAAGTCGTGCCATCGGCATCGACATCGCCAACAGCCCTGGCTGTAAAGCTTGCGCTTGTGTTGATGCCCGAAGTTTCAACAGCGTAACTGTAAAGCACAGGGGCATCGGTGCTGAATTTGATGATGTCCCATCCATAAGATGTAAAATTGACAGTTTGCTTGTTTACACCAACTGACACAGGTAAAGGATCAAACGATACAAAGGTTTTTGATGTTAAGACACCTGAGGCCAAGGTGTGATCTTCTTGATAGTACAAGACCTCGCCATCATATATTTTTCTTAAATTTGTGTACGCTTCGGTGTTTTTTGATTTTTTAATGTATTTTAAAAAGCTGGGTACCGCAACCGCCGCAAGGATGCCGATGATGGCCACCACGGCCATCAATTCAAGCAAAGTAAATCCCTTTATGTTTGTGTTTTTCATTTTGGCTCCTTGAATTCAAAGTACATTCGTAATCTTTATAGAATGACATAATTTGACGTTTAAAATCAAGTTAAGTGTTGAGAATGATAGATGTAAACAAAAGTATTCATTTATTTATCGCATCGCGTTTAGTATCAAATAAATAATTCGCAATGCCGCGCATTATTTGAATTGAATCTCATTGACAAAATACTTTAGGACGCATATGTGTGGGAAAAAGTGGGATAAAGTGTAAAACTTCTTAAGTCCCAGAAATCAAAGGATAATCATGTTTCGTGGTTGGCATGAACATACAATGGATCAAAAAGGTAGAGTGAGCATTCCTCAGGCCTTTCGTAATTTATTGCAGGAAAAATATACCTCAGGCTTTGTCTTAACCAATTTTGATGAATGTCTGTTGGCTTACCCCTTGAGCGAATGGGAAGCCCTGGAGCGTAAAGTGGCGACCTTGTCAACGCTCAAACCCGAAGTGAAACATTTCGAACGTTTCTTCATTTCGAGTGCATGTGAATGTGAATTGGATGGACATGGTCGAATATTGGTGCCGGGACACTTACGGCAATTTGCCAATTTGGAAAAAGAAGTTGTGTTTGTTGGCCTGCTAAAAAAAATTGAAATCTGGTCAAAGGTTAAATGGCAAAATGCATTTTTAGAATCTCAAAAAAAATTTGGGGAGATTTCAAATGTGCTGGCTGATCTGGGTATTTAAGATGTTTACACACCAAAGCGTTCTTGCCAAACAAGTCATTGAAACCTTGGATGTTAAGCCAAATAAAAATTACGTGGATCTGACTTTGGGTCTTGGAGGACATACAAAATTGATTCTCTCGCACAACGGTCCAAGAGGGCAAGTGCTGTGTTTTGACCGAGACGCAAAAGCCATCACGTTGGCTCAAAAAAACATTCAATCTTCAAGAGCGATCTATGTTCATAAAAAAATGAGCGATTCATTTGAAGATCTAAATCATTTTGGTTTTGAAAACATTGATGGTGTGCTGATCGATGCCGGTGTTTCTTCAATGCAACTGGATGATTCGCATAGAGGTTTTTCATTCATGAGAGATGGTCCCTTGGATATGCGGATGGATCAAGGTCAAAAGCTTGATTTGCAGCAGTGGATCAACAGTGTAAGCGAAAAAGATCTTGCCGACGTGATTTATCAATTTGGTGAGGAACCACAAAGTCGAAAAATTGCTAAACACATCGTTCAATCAAGAAGAAAAAACCGCATCACAAGTACGTTGCAATTGGCTGGGCTCGTCAAGGATGTCGCAAGAAAGACCAGTGCAAAAATTCATCCGGCAACCAAAACATTTCAAGCACTTAGAATATTGATCAACAATGAACTTCAGGAACTTAAATCCACGGTTTTAATGTTGCTTCAAAACATGAAACAAACTTCGGTTTTGGCTGTGATTACATTTCA
>JAYRVV010000271.1:0-2228 GCA_041918415.1 Bdellovibrionota bacterium
ACCTCATAGGCTTCTGAACATTCTTTAAATTTTTCTTCAGCCTCGTTGTTTCCTGGATTTAAATCGGGATGAAACTGTTTGGCTAAATTTCGATAAGACTTTTTGATTTCATCTTGTGATGAATTTTTTGAAACTCCTAAAACTTGATAGTAATCGCGCTGCATTGGCTTTTAAACAAAAAGCCGCTTTTAAAGGCGCCTTTTAAATTCTTAAGCTTAAAAACTTAAATTTTTCCAGCCAAATTGTTGGCCACGATAAAGGTCAACAAGATGAGTGATTCAATCAAGGCAAGACCGATGATCATGGGGATCATGATTTTGTTTGAAGCGCCTGGATTTCTTGCGATGCCATCAAGAGCGGTTGAGATTGCTTTGGATTGACTCCAAGCTCCACCAATAGAGGCAAAGGCCATTCCAAGACCAACCACTATGGCCAGCCACATTTTAACATTGCCGCCGGTGGCAATTGCTTCATGAGCTGCATCTACACCGTGTTCTTGTGCAAAGACAAGGCCTGAAAGTGTAACCACCGCCAAAGCGCAAATTGATGTTATTTTGTTCATTGATTTCTCCTTATTCATTGTTAATGGTCATGTGCCACAGCCATGGAGATATACACCATGTTGAGCACGGTAAAAATAAATGCTTGCATAAAACAAACAAACAAACCCAAAACCATAAAAGGTATTGGAGCCAAAAAAGGGTAGAGGTCTGAAAACACACTCAACACTTGGTGATCAGCTGAAATGTTGACAAACAAACGAATCGAAAGCGTGATGGGCCTCATTAAATTACTGATCATTTCAATGGCGCCAAACAAAACCTGAAAGGCCACCAAAGGAATGGTGACCAACAACCAAACAAAAATGTTTTTGATTCCTTTCGAAGATAGGGGAGCGAAAAAATGTTTGATGTACCCAGGGCCTTGAGCCTGAAAACCAAAATAATTGTAGGTCAAAAAACTGATGATCGCAACGGCAGCACCAGTGGCCCAATTTTCAGTGGCTGGTAAAAATCCTGGAATCATCCCAATCACGTTAGAAAAAAAGATGAAACAAAACACACTGGCAACATATGGAAAATATTGATGGGCACCATGACCAATCACATCTTTGGCAAGACCATAAAGCATTTCAACCAACATTTCGAAAAGATTCACCAAAGAAAGCTTTTTCTCCGGAATAATTTGGTTTTTAACGCTTTTTAATTTTGACCACATGACCATGGTGGCCAAGAACAATAAAACCACAACAAAACTGGCCGTTATCATGTGCAGGTTATGGTGATCAACACCTTTGATGAGTCCAAAAAATGTAAAAGGTACGTGATTCATGTTGTTTGTTTATCAATCACAAGGCTGTGAAAAAATCCAGTCAATACAACCATCAAGCAAGCAGAAATGGCAAAAGATAAAACATCAACCGCTAAGAGATTTAGAACCAAATAACTGGCACCAAATAAAAACAATATTTTTACCAGCAGTAAAATCGACAGAAGAATTTTCTTTTGCGCACTTGTGGATGCAAACAATGCAATGATGATTTTTTTAAGCACATAAAAATTCAGGCCCATCAGCAGTACACCAAAAAAAACGCCATAAAAAATTTTTTGTGAAGCAAACAGACCGGCCAAAGCACTGATCAAAAGCCCCACTGCGAGTGTGATGGCATCGGTTTGTATGTTTTGTTCTTTACTCAACGGCTCTTCCCTAGCATAAATTGAAAGCTCGACCTTTTACGCGTTTTTTGAATACAGTCAAGATTCTAATTTAATGCGTCACAATATTGTAAAGATAGTTAAATAACTATTTAATATTATTTAATTTTTTTCTCAAATAGACATTTTCAATCAGTAAACCCGTCTGCATGCCCGCAAGTTCAATGAGGTCATGGTTAAAAGAGGAAAATTCAATTTGATCCCCATTGTCAGTATAGACAAAAGCTTTGGGACCATCGCTGGATTGAATCAATATCATGGCCATTTCTGGATTCTTTGGTGCACCTATCCACTGATATAAATCTTTGATCCACTTTTCTTCTGCGGTCCCAAAGAATGATTTTTTGGTTTCAATCATTCGTTCAAGCGTTAGACTGGCCTTGGGCGATAGCCTTAAACGTTTTGAAAAATCTCCCACACTTTTACCTTTGAGCGTTTGACCAAAACCACCTATGCCCACAAATTCAGAATCAGATTTGATGAACAAAATGGCTCGTTTTGTGTGTTCTGAAA
>JAYRVV010000272.1:0-5364 GCA_041918415.1 Bdellovibrionota bacterium
AAGCGAGCAATTTCAAAATGGGACGTTTGATAAAACAAAAGCACTTGTTATTTTGAAATTGCTTCAAGAGTATGAATTGTTGTTGAACATGCAAAAACAATTTGGCATGCAAAACACCATGATACATTCTGTCGATTTACATTTAAAAAATCGCGTAGAAAGTACAGATTTGCTCAGATCCGCTCAGGATTTACGAACCATGATTAAAAAAAGAATTCTCAATTATGAGCAAGAAATTCAAAATATAAAAAAACAAATTTTTATCAAAAAAGAATTGGCAAAATTCATTGATGAAGAATCATTTTTTGGAGAGCAAAATTTTGTAGGACAACGAAAGACCCAGACTTCACAAACCACGCCACTTCAAAATGCATTGAGCCAATCCAAATCCAAGGATAACCCCAATCCTCAAGACCCCATTGATCAGCCTTCAGAGGTGATTGACACACAAAATGTCAATGATCCGATTGTGAACGAACAAAAAATCGCCACGCTGGGAGATGTAAAAACCCAAAATCAATATTTAGAAAATCTAAATCGAAAGCAAGATTTTAGCATCAACACATCAGGTGTAAAAGTTCAAGATACGTTAGAATTATATGTGCAAGAAATCAAATCATTGCATGATTTATTATCAACTGTCGAAAAAAACATTGAGCATCTAAAAACTGAAAAATCAAAAAAATGAATCAACTGTATTTGGCACTTTTGATTTTAGCCATCAATGTTTTTGCTCAAACAAATCAGGAAACAACATTACAAGTTGGTCTTGAAAAAGACACAAATGTTTTTAAATCCTTTGGTCAATCTGTGGATGATGAGAACATGAAAGTACTTTTTAATCATAAAGGTCAATCAAAAGATGTATTGTTGTACGACTGGAATCTGCAAGCTGGTTCAAAATTGTTTGCCACGCAATCATCACAAAATCAGGTCCTAGGCTCTTTGGATTTGAGTGTTTCAAAACAATTCTCAGAATATGTTGGTGCATCCATTGGTCCATGGATCAAATATCAAAATGAAAGCAATTTGAAAGATGATGATGGTTTGGATGTTAATGAAGATTATCTTTTAGGTGGCACCAACCTGCAAATGACTTTCTCAATTGGACCAAAATGGACTGTTTTTGTTAAGCCGCAGTTTCATTATTTTCATTTTTACACAACGTCCAATTTTAGTTATTTGCATGAAGCAGGCAATATAGAAACACTTTATGAATTCATTCCTAATTGGAAGTGGTCCTTAGGCAGCACATTGTCGTTTGATCAGTTTAGGCACTCTTTAAGATCCGATCGATCTTATGAGATTTACACCGGCTTTAAATACCTTAAAGCACCTTATTTATCGGTCAGATACTTGTTTGAAAAAACAAACTCATCTCAAGATTTGTTTTCTTATGATAGACATGCAATTTCATTTTTGCTTTCATCCATGCATTATTTTTCAAAGACATATGACTTGCAACCACGCAATGCGCTTTCGTTTCAAATCATGGGTACAGTGCAAATTAGAAAATTTGATCCGGTTTATGATTTTGCACAAGAGGGTCAAAGGTTTCTATTAACGGACAATGAAGACGAAACATTTAATTCAGTTGTTGCAAAACTAGCCTATCATGTAAGTTCAAGGTTGGCATTTGAAACAAAATACACAAGGTACTCGAACGAATTCTCATCCATTCAAGATGATTTTCAAAGGCAATTGTTCTACTTCGGTATTCGAAGTGATTTGTAAATCCACCCAAAAGAAGTCATAACACGAACTTCAAAAAATAATCTTTTGAAATTAATTTTTTAATTCATCGATGGTATTTGCATAATTGTTGCTCTTAAAAATTGCATTACCAGCAACAATCACGTTGGCGCCAGCTTTTTTAATGGTGCCAACATTAGATGGAGAGATTCCACCATCAACCTCAATCAACACATTGCTGGCGTTGTTTTCATTCAATAGTTTGGAAAGTTTTTCAATTTTTTTTGTCATGTGAGGTAAATATTTCTGTCCACCAAACCCTGGGTTCACACTCATCAGTAAGATCATGTCAACATCCAAAAGTAAGTGCTCAATGCTCGACAGTTGGGTTGCGGGGTTTAAAGCGATGGCTGCTTTAGAACCAAGATGCCTGATGCCAGATAAAATCCTTTGAGGATGATGACTGGCTTCAATATGAAGGGATACCATGTTGGCTCCCGCTTGGATGAAAGGCTCTATAAAATCCTGTGGTCTGGTGACCATGAGGTGAACGTCTATGGGTAATTTGGTGATTGAGCGTATGCTTTTTACTACGTCAGGACCCATGGACAAATTGGGTACAAAATGGCCATCCATGATGTCAACATGAATCCAATCAGCACCGGCTTTTTCGACTTTTAAAACTTCTTCTTCAAGCCTTAGAATATTGGCACACAGTATGGATGGGGCAATGATCGTCATGCTTCAATGTTGGTTTATCACATAATCAAATTTTTGTGGAATTTGTTTTAAGCCGTTGATGTAAGATGCAGCATCGATGATGGGTTTACCCTCTTTTTGAATTTTAAGTATTTCAATATAACCATCCAATGTGCAAACATACAGTTTTTTGTTGTTGATCAAAACATTGCCAGGTTGTGTAATTGCTTGATTTATGGACACCGGTTTTGATTGTAAAATTTTTAATCGATGTCCGCCATCAAATGTATAAGCGCCTGGAAACAAAGAATAAGCCCTGATGAAGTTGTGAACGTTTTTGACGGCACAGTTCCAATTGATTTGACAGTCGCCAGGGTGTATTTTGCTGGCATAGGTGGAGATGCTTTCGTCTTGCTTTGTAAAAATGGCTTGACCATTTTCAATTTTTTCAATGGCTTCAATCAATGCCGTCCCACCCATAACTGAGAGTTTATTGGCTAATTCGAAAGTGTTGATGTCATCATCGATCTGATGGGTTTTTTGCAAAACAACATCACCTGCATCGAGTTTAAAAATCATTTTCATGATAGAAACGCCGGTGATGCGATCGCCTACTAATATGGCGTGAGATATTGGAGATGCGCCTCTATGCCTTGGTAAAAGTGAAGCATGAACATTTAAGGTCATTTTTTTGGGAAGGTTGATGATGGTTTTTGGAATGATCTGACCATAGGCAACAACAACAAAATATTGAGCGTCGAAGCTCTTAAGTTTTTCAAACACTTCTTGGGTTTTTAAAGATTCGGGTTGAAACAATGGAAGTTTGTTGTCTAGGGCAAACGATTTAACTGGGCCAATTGATACTTTTTTTCCTCTTCCGGATGCTTTATCAGGTTGTGTGACGACACAAACGATTTCATAATCGTTTTCATATAATTTTTTCAACGTTGGTATGGCAAAATCAGGTGTTCCAAAAAATACGATTCGCGCTTTCACAGTATGTTAATTTTTTGATTCTTGGTTGATTTTTTCTTTTTGATATCTCTTAAATACATATCTTTTTGCATTGAGGATGCATAATTCACCAACAATTTTCCATTGAGATGGTCCATTTCATGTTGGATGCATATTGAAAGCAAGTTGTCTGCTTCAAGTGTTTGATGATGTCCTTCAACGTCCTGAAAATTCAGTGTGATTGTTTTGAATCTATCCACTTCAAGCTCGAAATCAGGAAGACTCAGGCATCCTTCCTCAATTTTGGCTTGTCCAGAGGATTTTACAATAACAGGATTGCAAATGGTCAAAAGATCAGCAGCACCTTCTTCATCGCCTTTTGGAACCTCAACGACAATCAAATGAAGGAGTTGTCCAATTTGAGGGGCAGCAAGACCGATGCCGTTTGCAAATCGCATCGTGTCGATCATGTCCAGAGATAAACGTTTCAGCTGATCATCAAAACGATCAATTGGCTTTGAAACTTTATTGAGCAGTGGATTGGGGTATGTGAGTATCTCCAAAATCATTCATCACACCACTATCGAACATATGACGATTTGGTCAAGTGTTTTTCTCACCACGCTTACGCTTGGTAAAATTCAAAATACCTTTTAAGTACCTGGTCAAATCAGTCTTTTTTTCACTGTTTTGATATAAAAACATCACGCCAACACCAGTGGTGAAGGTTTTATTGAAAACACTTTCTCCCGATCTTAAATGTACGATTTGCGCTTCTATCGAAAACTTTCTATTGGAAGAGGGATGAATGATCACAAGCCTGATGGTGTCACCAATTTCAAAGCCATCGACAGGGGTTTTGATGAACATGCCTTCTTTGGAAACATTTAGGGTTAAAAGCTTTTTAACCACAGAAGGGCTGTGAATTTCAATGAGCACTTCACTGGCCGCCCTTGACGTTT
Source organism: Bdellovibrionota bacterium (assembly GCA_041918415.1). Taxonomy (GTDB): domain Bacteria; phylum Bdellovibrionota_G; class JALEGL01; order JALEGL01; family JALEGL01; genus JAYRVV01. The sequence goes on from JAYRVV010000272.1 coordinate 4,308, forward strand.
TTCTGCATCCGGTGCCCTTTGCATCGAATGCTCGATCAATCATTTTTTCAAATGGAATGTGTTGTTTGGCATCGGGTCTGATGAATTCTATGGCCACACCCTGCGGTACACCCAATAGGTTGGGTTTTGTAATTCTGACCACTTTGCCACGAATACGGATATAATTTTCATCTTTGACCAATGCTATTTTCAAGAATACTTTTTTCCCGATGTCGGCGATGTGAATGGATGTGTTTAAAAAAACACCGGATTTGCTAAGGTTTCCTGTGAGGGTTTCTTCATTTTGGTCAAACCCTTGAACCATCACCTTAACTTTTGTATCTATTCTTGGTTTTTTTCTTAGTTCCATGTGGTTGCTCTTAAATGATAGGGAAAATAAATTCTAAAATACCCCATAATGCAGCAAAAACCAAGATCAAGACCAATAAGGCCATTAATTCCTCGTTTATTTTGGCCACGTGAACACCTTTTTGTACCATGGTTTGTCCTTATTTTCTTGCTCTGTTTTTTCTTTAAGACTGTGAGGCGTTTGTATGGTTGACATTTTGATGTGAGACTCCAGCTTGGTTTTTAAATCAATTGCACGCACAGTTAAAATACATTCCGTGCTCAATTCAAAAATGAGGACGAGATCTTTCTTATCTTCACTGGGAGAAAGTTTTGGAAATACAAACGACCCCAAGTACTCGTTATCTGTGATTTTGAGTCTATCGCCTTGAAAGATATCAATGCTTAAATCTTCATTTGGTAATTGTGAAACTTTAAAAGGTTTAGATGCGGGCACAGGCGTGTTTCGATCTATTATGATTTTTAATTTACCGCCCCTCAATGCGATGCCAATGGGGATGGAGAGCACGTCTTTTAGAATAACAGGTGAAATACCCTTCGTGGGATTGCCCAACAAAGCGGCTCCCAGTGCCACGACCTCTTCGGGGTGTACGCCTTTTCTTGGTTGTTTTTTGAAATGTTCCTCAATTTTTTTTCTCACCATGGGCATTCGCGTTTGACCACCGACCAATAAAATTTCATCAATTTCTTTGATGTCTAAATTTTTGGT
>JAYRVV010000273.1:0-8802 GCA_041918415.1 Bdellovibrionota bacterium
CAAAGGCTCATAAACCGGCCTTGATCATGCTCGATCTATCTCTTTCTGGCACGTTAACGTACGATTTATGTAAAACCATCAAAGCCGACCCTGCTTTGTCTCAAAGCCATGTTGTTTTCATGTCAAGCTCCCTCAATCCCATTGATGAAAGCAAGGCCAATCAGAGTCAATCTAGCGGACACATTTTAAAGCCATTCGAAACACAGGCCTTCATTGATAAAATTACATCAACCTTGCAAAGCAAGGCCAAAGCAAATATTCAAGAAAAGCCTCAAGTTGTACAAAACCAAGCCCACACCATAGCGCAAGCCAGCCCATACACTCCACCAAAGCAAGACGTGATTGAACAGGAAAGTTCATTTGTAGAGTTTCAGGAATCATCAATCCCTGCCGTGGAGAGTACCCAAACATTTCAAACAGATGAAAGCGCTGGCGATTTGTGGAGTTTTGATTTACCTCCCCCCACCGCAGAAAAACAAGACGATGAATTACCCCCATCCAATTTTGAATCCATGGCGTTTGAACCTGAACAAAGCGTTGAGATGGATGTTGAGACTTCATTTGATTCAAGCAATGCAATCGATACGTCCAGCCTTGGGTCTAGCTTTGACATTGATGATCAATACGGTCAATCCGTGGCGCTTGACCTTTCGTCCAGTGAGCCAAAAACCAACCCAATGATCAACACGCAAACTCAAGAACAATCCAATGCCTTGCCAATTCAATTAACTGAACAACAAATTGAAACAATCGTGACAAAAGTATTTCAAAACGTTATTGAGCGTATCGCATGGGAAGTGGTACCACAACTGGCAACAAAGATCATCAAAGAGGAACTACACCGTCTCACGAAGGAATGAACAAGCTCCCTGCGTTTGATTTTCAACAATACGAACGAGATGTTTATGCTTTTTGGCTATCACATGATAGCTTTAAAGCCGATGCCAAAAGCCCCAAGCCCGCATACACCATCGTCATTCCACCACCCAACGTCACTGGCGTGTTGCACATGGGGCATGCGCTGGACAATACCCTTCAAGACATTCTGATTCGTTTCAAACGCATGGATGGCTTCAATGCACTTTGGGTGCCTGGAACCGATCATGCTGGCATCGCAACCCAGGCTGTGGTTGAAAAGCAGCTCGCTCAAGAAGGCTTAAGCCGCATCAAAATGGGTAAAGAGGCTTTTTTAAAGCGCGTTTGGGATTGGAAAAAGCAATCGGGTTCCCTCATCATTGAACAACTCAAACGTCTTGGTGCCTCCTGCGATTGGTCAAGGGAACGTTTCACCATGGATGAAGGCTTAAGTCTTGCGGTTAAAAAATGTTTTGTCAGTCTTTATCAAGAGGGTTTGATTTACCGATCAAGCTATTTGATCAATTTCAGCCCAGCATTAAAATCAGCCGTGTCTGATTTGGAAGTTGAGTACAAAGAAATTCAAGGACAGCTGTATCATTTTAATTACCAAAGCAAGGATCACAAACATCAGATCACTGTGGCCACCACAAGACCTGAGACGATGCTGGGCGATAGCGCCATTGCCGTTCATCCTGACGACAAAAAATATGCACACTTGATTGGACAAACTTTTGCACATCCATTCATTGACAGAGAAATACCTTTGATCGCTGATGATGGTGTGGATCCTGCTTTTGGTACCGGTGCAGTCAAAATCACGCCTGCCCATGATCCAAACGATTACCAAATGGGGTTAAAACACCAATTACCGTTTTACAATGTTTTGGATGAAGATGCGAAAATATGTGATACGCAAACACCATTTGATGGCTTGGATCGTTTTGAGGCCAGAAAAAAAATCATAGAGGCCCTTAAAGCAAAAGGATTGTTTGTAAAGCAAGAAGCTCATGTTCACAAAGTTGGTCATTGTCAAAGAACCAACGTGATCATTGAGCCTCGAATTTCTAAACAGTGGTTTGTTAAAATCAAACCCCTTGCCCAAAAGGCCATCGAGGTTGTTGACCAAGGAAAAATAAAATTTGTTCCAGAAAATTGGACCAAAACATACTTGCATTGGATGCACAACATTCAAGATTGGTGCATATCGAGACAACTGTGGTGGGGCCATCAAATTCCAGCTTGGTTTTGTTTGCAGTGTGATCACATCACGGTTAGTTTTCAAATCCCCACGGCCTGTGAAAAATGCAAAAGCGATAAAATTAAACAAAGCGAAGACGTCCTTGACACTTGGTTTTCATCGGCTCTGTGGCCCTTTTCAACACTGGGCTGGCCAAATCAAACCCAAGATTTAAAAACCTTTTATCCAACCTCAACTTTGGTCACCGGTTTTGACATCATCTTTTTTTGGGTGGCCCGCATGATCATGATGGGTACGCATTTCATGAAAGAAGTCCCATTTAACACCGTATGCATCCATGCTTTGGTGCGAGATGAATCTGGCCAAAAAATGTCCAAATCCAAGGGCAATGTCATTGACCCATTGAATTTAATGCAGCTGTACGGCACCGATGCATTTCGTTTTGCATTGACGGCTTTCGCGGCGCAAGGCAGAGATATTTTACTGTCGGTCAAACGCATCGAAGGTTATCGCAATTTCATCACCAAACTTTACAACGCTTCAAAATATGTTTTGGAATTCACAAAAAACGACACGTATGATTCAAATTTACTTAGCACCATCAAACCCAACACAATGGCACAGCAATGGATTTTATCAAGAACGCAGCAAGTGATCAAAGAAGTGCGCATCGCCATTGAACAAATGCGATTCAATGATGCGGCCTCTAGCTTGTATCAATTCATCTGGCATCATTTTTGCGATTGGTACATCGAGTGCGCCAAAGTCGAACTTAAATCTTTACAAACTGCTCAAGCCGCCCATCAAACTTTAATTTATGTTTTAACCACAACGTTGAAACTTTTACATCCCATTTGTCCTTTTGTAACCGAACACATTTATTTGGCACTGCCCTTGAAGAAAAATGAAAGCGAAAGCATTTTGATGACTTCATCCTATCCAAAAGTCACGTCTTCTTATGAAAACGAAAATGCCCAAAACATTTTTGAACGATTTCAAAAACTCATCGATTCATTAAGACAATTTAGAACAGAAAACAAAATCCCCTATTCCAAACCCATTGCGCATCTTCATGTTTACTCGATTTCACAAAACAACATCATGGAAGCAGTAAAAGATAACAAGTTGTACATTCAATCTCTGGTCAACATACAAAACATTGAATTTCATCAAAAGGCCATCGACTTCACACAAGCCCACTCAAAATTAAGCAACGTTGAAGCAGGAATTGAAATGATCGTACCCTGGAACGAACTGATCGATCATCAAGCGGAAATCGAACGCATTGAAAAAGTGCTGGCCAAATTACAAAGTGACAAATTGTTTATTCAAAACAAATTAAACAATGAGCACTTCGTTCAAAAAGCCCCTGCAGATCTGATCGCCAAGCAAAAAGAGCATTTAAATTTAACTCTTTTAGAAATTGTAAAAAACACGAACGCCCTTTTGGAACTCAAAAAACAAAAATGAAGCTGACCTTAAATGAGGTCCTAGACACATGCACCTCCACACAAGATATTGCACGAGAAAAGATTATAAACAAGACCATCAAAGTCAATGAGTACATCTTTTCACGCCATCAAAGTCAAGGCAGAGGGCAACAAGACAAGCAATGGATGTCTTTGCCGGGTGAGCACATTTACACCTCCATTGTTCTTTCGCCCAAACACGATCAAAGCAAACAAGGGCTTTACAATTTGGCACTGGCTTTGGCTCTTGTGCTGACCTTAAAAGAATATAAAGTCAAAGCTTTGATCAAATGGCCCAACGATGTATTGGTTGATTGTCTAAAATTATCTGGCATCCTATCGCAATGTTTTACGCATGATGCGCAAAATTTAATGATCCTGGGCATGGGCATCAACGTGAATGCAAAATCCATCCCCGATGAATTAACCACTGTTGCCACTTCATTAAACCTCATCACAGAGCAAAATCATGATTGTTTTGTAATTTTAGAAAATGTTCTTTTAAATTTTCAAAGCTTGTTGGATAAACTTTGTGATCAAACATTTACACAATTGTTTATAATGCATGCTTATAAAATCAATGAAGAAATTCGTTTCTTAACATCCAAAGGATTGATTTGTGGCCTTTTCAAAGGCATTAACGAAAACGGCCACATCATCATCGAAACTTCTCATGGCTTAGTTCATCAAGCCAGTGGGCATGTGCTCATGGATGGTTGAAATATTTTTAAACCTATTAAACATTTTCATGATGCTTTGATGAAGCATCAGAACAAACATCACGTTGAACACGGCCCTGATGGCATCCCAAAGCAAACTCGTTGAAACATAAAATTTTAAATACTGTCCAAATAATTCATTTGTGTTTTCAATACGTTGAACATGCATGCTTGGCCAAAACCATAGGTTGCTAAAAAATCCATAAACAAAGCTGTACACAAAACCTAGCACAAGCAGTTTGATCAACATCCATCGATGACCCAACGAACTTGAAACAAAAGCAAGCAAAGTTAACAATATGATTTGATAAGGTGTCCATGGTCCAAGCCCGCCCACCACGACGTTTGATAAAATGGAAGACACAAAAGCAAGCAACATGCCAAAGCCAGAACCAAAGAAAGCCCCCACATACATGGGCAAAATAAATGCCGTACTTGCACCCAGGGGTAAGGTAAACATCCTGATCAAAACAGCCATGGCGATCAAAACACACAACAGTGTTTGTTGATGCAAGTTAGGTGTTCTCATTTTATTAGTAATGTGCCTAAACAAAACCATACATAAAATCACTTGCACAAACAAAGACAAATCCGTCCACATTTCATTAAAGCCAAGTAAAAAATACACAGGTAAGAACAATGAAAGCAGCATCATCATGAATAATAATATGGTTTTACAAATAAACATGTTCAAATCCTGAATCAAAAGAATCGAAATCACATGACAAAGTGATCACAAAAGACTGCTTGATTTTAAATGCTTCATCCAAGTGCTGGCACAATGTATTGATGCTTTTTTCATCCAAAAACAAAAAAGGCTCATCCAGCAACTTCACCCCATCGTTTAAACTCAAACACATGAACAAGGCCGCTTTTTGTATCTCACCTTGACTCAATTCATGCAAAGAATGGTCTTTCAATTTCGATAAGCCAAATTGTTTAAACAATTCATGGTTGTCAGGATTGATGCCCAACAATTTCAACTCATCATGAATGCTTGAGCATATAAACCAGTCCAATGGGTTTTGTGGTTTTAAAGAGCATGGTGTTTTCACTCTGTTCAGTTGTTCATGAATTTTATAAAGCAGCGTTGATTTTCCGCTGCCATTAAGGCCTTGAACAATGGTTGCCGACCCTTGATACATTTTCACCATAACCGTTCGTCCACCAAGGGATTTCTCTTCAATCACAGTCATTTGCTTTGATTGATTGTGTTTGAATTTGTGAACAAGGTGATCATGATGTTTTGACAAATTCACCCGGTGATGATGCTGGATTTCTTTTGTATTTGCAATCAACCAAAACGAATGTCGGTCATGAAGAATGTAATCATGAAGTGTTTTCATCATTGAATCATCCAATTCTTCGAATGGTTCATCCAAAGCATAAATCAGTGCATTTTTGTAAAAGGCCAAGGCCAAAAGCAAACGTTTTTGCTCCCCACCGGACAATTGCTTTGGGTTTTGGTGATAAAAACGGTTTAAATTAAATATACTTTCTAAATGCTTCCATCGTTCTTTTTTTAAAATGTTTTCAAAACGATCTTTGAGATACAACTCCATTGCATCTTGCACATCACCCCCAAGCCAATGCACATGACTTGGAACATAGAACACGTCATCTTTTGATACACAGACCTGATCGATCGTGTAGCGATTGCTAAACACAAACAGCGAAGGATGATTTTTAAAGCTCAAGTGTTTAAGCAAACTTGTTTTACCCGAGCCATTTTCCCCTTCAATCAACAGCACTTCACCTTGATTCATTTCGATCGATTGATTGATTGCGCAAACGCCATGGCCTTGCATGTTTAAATTAAGATAGAGATTTTTCATGATCAATCCAATGAAGCAGCAAAAGCAATAAAAACATGAGCACTGGGTTAAAAGACAAAGCATACACAAAGGAAAAAAGCAGGATGAACAAAACGAGCATTTTATGATCAAATGGATGTTTGACAAAGGGAGGACTAAAAACATCGAAGACCTCCAATGATTCAAACACTTTGAGGCTTTGTTCAAAGGTTTTATTAGCCAGGACTTGTAATCTTAATTTCATTTTCTTCATTTTTGATATATTCGTAAATCTCATATTTATTTGCTGATCGATGTTTGGCAAATGATTGATGGCATTTTGAACGATCCAAAAAGGGGCCACAAACATCCATAAATGTTTTGCGTATCGATGAGGCATGATGGATAACATGTGCTTGAATGAAGTTTCGTCAAAAAACATTTTGATCAATCTTATTTTCACACTGATGATCATGGCCCCCAGCGCTGCCGTTTTTAGAGCGCTCAATTTTATTCCAGGTTCAATGAATGCAGCATGACCCCACTGGTAGATGTAATCTCCGTCATGCTTAACAAAAAGCACATGATACACAATACCGTAGATCAGAAACATCGTATCCAAATGTAAGTAAAATTCGTTAAGGCCACTTCGCTTATTTCTTATCCAAACATAGACCAAGGTGATCAAATAAAACACAAGCACTTGAAAAAACAAATGAACATGATTGATCAAATAAAGTGAAAGAATCAAAAACAAGAATCTGTGTAGAATAGGATTTTTATTCCTTGCTTGTGTTGACCAAAGCAATTGCATCCAGATCAAAGCCTTCCTTGTTCAATACACCCATGGGGTTTTCTCCCGTATCGGTGATCCTGATGTATTTGATTTTGTTGAGTCCCAAATCGCTTAAGTCAAATGCATCACCTCCAACGTCCATAATGGGAACGCTCTCATCAAAGGCCACAGGTGACACACCGGCGCATCCTTGATATGGGCTTTGTGTGCTGTTGCACCTAAATTGAACATACTCTTTATCATCATTGTTAAGCGCAACTGAAACCACCGCCGTTTCTGCAAAGACTTCGTTGCTTGAAAGACTCACAAATGGGTTTTCAAACACGATGAAATCAGGCCCTTCTTGATCATGCACATAACCATTCACCACCTCCAGTGTGATGATGCCATGATTGCCCAGAGACAAAATGCGATCATCCTGAACATCGTTTTCAAAAAGACTGAAATCCGGCTGGCCCACCACCCTTTGGCTGATTTGACTCATGCTTAAAAACTGATTCTCATTAACCTCTTGTTTAGAATTTAATCCAGCACGGTATTCCACCACCCGATAATCAAAAGTTTTTGGCTTTTCACTTTCATTTTTTTCCTCTTCCTGGCTCATCATGGCTCCAGATGTAGAAGATGCCTTGGATGCATGCTTTGATTCATTTTTTGCATTGGTCTTTTTCGCAAGCCTTTGCTTTTTGATGCGTTCAATGAGGGTTGGGCTTAAAGCCAAATCATTCAGCTTGACTTTTTTTTCTGGCCGCTGACTTAACAATTGATTTTCACTGACGGACGCTTCACTTACATTTTCAAGCCTTAGACTTACATTTCGACTTTTTTCAAGCCATCCATGAAGCACCTTTAAATTCATCGCCATTTGATCCAAAGAATCTGACTTAATTTTTGTTTGATGAAGCTGTGGCTTGGGCTTTGCTTGAAAATAGCCGTAAGCAAAGCCCAACAAAATAAAACATGCAAATGCTTTTAAAACGTTCATTGCGCTTGTTCGAACACCGAACTGATATCGTATTTCTCATCCGGTTTTCTCAATGAAAAATAATTTTCATCAAATCCGGACCACACAAAGGCAACCATGTCTCCATCTTGAAGCACGACAGAGCTAGCGCCCAATTGTGGGTCAATCCACTGTCCTTGATATGTGCGCTTAAACACGAACCAAGATAGATCTTTCACGAAACAAGCCGTACTTGTCCCACCCACACCTTCAATGGCGCAGATTGCCTGACCCAGACCGGATCCAAAATCTAAAAGTGAAAGATTTAGATTTGTGCTCTTCAATGCCTCAATGGCACTGACTGTAGTTTCGTTAAACTCCAATGCATACTGCGAATTTTGATCATCTGAAAAACTCACCAAAACACCTACTTGTGTTTTTTCAATGTCCAAGGGATTAAAGGTTGTAGGTGTTGGCAGCACATTTACGGGCTTATTGGTTTGAGTAATTTCTTGCGAACCGCAAGAGAACAAAAATATAAATAAAAACAGGCTGATTAACCTTAAGGGTTTCATGAGCATGCTCCTTTCCTCGAAGAAGTTAATGTTATGTCAATTAAGGCAGGTCTCCTGACTTGCGAAGCGCCCTTCTAACCTTCCCAAAACTTTTGTCTCAGTGGTCTTATTGAAGGGGCATGGTTTTTTCGCTTACAGTGACGGGATCGCTTTGGATTTTCACCAAATTCCCATTTAAGCACGATGCACCTTAAACTTATGAATTCGTAGCATGTGTGATAAACTCATGTCAAACAATAGATTCATGAGTGAGCAAACATACAAACTTAAAATACCTCCCGCCGTAATGGAGCACGTCAAGCCTGACGCCCCTAAAGACAAAAAAATGATGGCGGCCAGTGGTGTGTTGCCCCTGCCGCCCTCTTCGTTGGCTGTTGTTCTGACGTTTTTAATCAACGACAGTGATGAAGAGGTGGCGCAAACAGCCAAGCAAGAGCTTCTTTCCATGCCA
>JAYRVV010000274.1:0-3394 GCA_041918415.1 Bdellovibrionota bacterium
AAAAGTGACACAAAAGGGTGTGCCAATTTCATCTTGCCTACGGTAACGTCGTCCAATGGAACCAGCATCATCGTAGTCAATTTTAAATTTTTCACGCAGATCGGATTTTACTTTTTGAGCGATTTCGGGGAGCCCATCTTTTTTCACCAATGGGAGCAAAGCCACTTGAATGGGGGCAATGTGAGGCGCAAATCGCATGACCGTACGTTCAGACTCTTCTTCAAACGCATCACACAGCACGCACAAAACAGTCCTGTCGCATCCCGCGGAAGTTTCGATGATGTAGGGCACGTATTTTTCTCTGGTCGCTTCATCAAAGTAATGAAGATTTTTTCCACAAAACTCTTCGTGCCTTTTTAAATCAAAATCGGTTCGATTGTGTATGCCCTCGAGCTCACTCCAACCAAATGGAAACTCATATTCAATGTCATAGGCTTCTTTGGCGTAATGGGCCAGTTTGTCTTTGGGGTGTTGATGAAACCTTAAGTGTTCAAGGGAAACGCCAAGGTGCTTATACCATTGATGTCTCTTTTCTTTCCACTCTAGCATGGTTTGATCATCTTGGCCTGGTTTGACAAAGTATTGCATTTCCATTTGTTCGAATTCACGCGTTCTGAATGTAAAATTTCCAGGTGTGATTTCATTTCGAAAAGCTTTGCCAATTTGAGCGATGCCAAAGGGAATTTTTTGGCGTGAGGATTTCAAGACATTCTGGTAGTTAACGTAAATGCCTTGTGCCGTTTCTGGTCTTAAATAAATCACGCTGGCACTTTCCTCAACGGGACCCATGAAAGTTTTAAACATCAAATTAAAATTTCTGGCGGGCGTGAGCTCACCTCCACAATCGGGAAATTTTTTAGACGGCTTTTGGGGGCATTGCATGCCTTGAACATGATCCGCCCTGAATCTTGATTTGCATACTTTGCAATCAACCAGTGGATCGGTGAAGTTTTCCACATGTCCTGAAGCTTCCCAAATGCGCGGGTGCATCAGAATCGAAGAATCCAGACCTTCGATGTTATCGTGTGCCCAGACCATGCTTTTGAACCAGTATGTTTTGATGTTGTTTTTGAGCATCACGCCAAGTGGACCATAATCGTAACAGCTGTTTAAACCCCCATAAATCTCACTGGATGGGAAAATGAACCCCCTCCTTTTGCACAGCGAAACAATTTTATCCATCTTGTCATTCATAAAAGTTCCTTGGTTTAAGTTGCCAGGTCGTGTTTTAGCAGAGTTTTATGTCAAAACAAAAGTTTATGGTGTGACGGAAACTTGGTAGCCTTCTTGTGCACATATTCTAAGAAAGTTGATCACCCTTTCTAAACTTAACCCATGCTGCAAAGCTTTTTCGATGGAAACAGCAACGTTGATCACGCTTGGTTCATGGCCGGCATTCATCAGCGGAATTTTTTTCTCAACCAGTATGATTTTGGCAATGTTAAAAGCCTGTGCACCCAGCTCGATGGGATCAATGCTGACGGTCATGACAGCTCCAGCACCGTTGAGGCTTGGCTCCAAGGAAAGAATGGGTGTTTTTGTTCTAAGTCCAAATTGTTCGATGGCTTGGGTCGATATGGGATGGGAGAGTGTGTTGTCCCGAATCGCCAGAAACACTTCGATTTTGCCTTCAAAGGCATTGATGAATGAGGCCACATCTTGCGGTCGATCAACCTTGATGGCTGAAAATGATGTGCCCTTTGTTTTGGCGTAATTGCTCAATTGATCGAAAACATTTTGAGAGTGCTTTGGATCGTAAATGGTTCCGATTTTCTTCTTTGTACCCAAAAGTTTTAAGCCAAGATCCAGGGTTGGTTCGATGGGTTGATTGGCTTCCATCAGGATCACGTTGGCTTTGTTGGCTAACGAAGAACCGTAGTAATCACCCAAGATAAAAGGTGTTGCAGGTAATGACTGAGAAAGTCGATCAATCGGAACATCACCAATGACAAAAACGAGATCCGGATGTATCTCTCTGATTTTACGAATGAGCGCCAGTTCTTTTTCCCCCTCATATTGAAAGGCCATGATGTGTTCGCGAACCAGTGATGAAAACCCGGCAAAGTACTTACGACCAAAATCACTGTGAGCGCCTTGAACCACAACGATGGAAGCCGACCAAAGGTGAGAGCTCAAAAGTGCAATGAATAAATAAACATGTTTCATTTTAGATCCTTACAGCAGCGAAACCCAAGGTCAGGCTCTGCATTTTGACTTGGCACTTCTCGGATGGCTGCGCAACGAGATTGATAGCCTGGTCGTAGGCTTGACCCACCTTTTGTGACGTAACTTTGAGCATTATACACACCTGCGCTCAAAGTCCATTCATCGACATTACCGCTGAGATCAAAAACCCCTTCAGGGCTTTTACAATTGGTGAACGAACCAGATTGTAGGGGCTTTTTAAGGTCGACATCATCTTGTGTGCGAACGTTGCAAGCCAAGGAATCATAATCATCATCATAACTAAACAATCTTTTTTCGCTGATTTGTTTTGGTCCTTTGCAAGCCCTTTCCCACTCGTCTTTTGTGCATAGGCGTTTTTGTTTGATTCTGCAAAACTCCAAGGCCTTAACCCAAGTGATGTTGGTGATGGGGCGTTGACCTCTTTGGTTGGGGTATTCATACGTGTCTATGCAAAAGGAGTTGCTTAAAACCAGCGACAAATTAGGTTCCACCAAGTCGTTTCGGTCTTGATCCAAAGCAGAAGAGCCTAGGTAAAATTCTCCCGATTTGATGTGGATCATGTCACTTGGACAAGATTTTGTTGCTTGTGTTTGCGAACGCTGATTGAGTTGTTTCTTTGTTGCTTCAAGTTCTTCCTTGGCTTTTTGTGCGTTCTGTCTTTCTCTGGTGATTTCATCTTCAAGCTCTTTTAATTTCAATTCGATTTGGGCTTCTCTTTCCAGGGCTTTTTCACGCACGTCAACGTCCACAGGACCTGAGGGTATTTCATCGGATGGTCCCATTGTTTGTGTGGTATCTAAAGCTGCTTTGGGTGTGGGTGATGGAGAAGATGGCTTTTGGCCAAGCCATAGATAAGAGATCATGCCCAAAAGAAATGAAGCAATGATGCCGACCAAAAACACAAGTTTAATTCTGTTTGGAGGCTTAATGGCCTTGGTGCTTGTTTTCTCTTCAAGCTGAAGGGCTTTGGTAGAGGATTTAGTTTCCGATTGGGTGCGGCTTTCTTCGTTCATGGAGCGGACCATGGTTTGATGTGTTTGCATCTGATCGATTTTCGGGATGACGTAGGGGTCACTTTTTTCTTGTCTAAATAACCTTGTGACCAAATCCTTCAATTGTTCTTGAAGTGCTTCATATGAACCGGAAGGCAACATGGCCATCAAAGCAAGGCTTATGTCGTGGCAACTTTGGGGTCGATCAGCTGGGT
>JAYRVV010000275.1:0-1720 GCA_041918415.1 Bdellovibrionota bacterium
CAGGTCAAAGTATGGTGCTCATGTTGATCTTGCTTTTACCCATCACCATTGCTGTGCTCTCCAACCTTAGCATTCAAAACATGGGCAACAAAAAAATTAAAGCCCAGACTCAAAATGATCATCACCTGTTGCTTTCGCTTTCAACACAAGCCAAAGCGCTCAACACCATTGCCGCTTACAACCATATGCTTGAGGTGATTGGACAAAATGTTTTTGCTTACTCAACGGTCATTTTGGGACTTAGATTATGTGCCGCCACAGTGGTTTTTGGAAACAAGGCCTGCCTCAAGGCTTGGGCACGTGCTGAAAAAACTTCACCTAAATTTTACAAAAAGGTCAACAAGCTCCTTGAGCACATCAAATCAACACAAGATGCCCTGTTAAAAATTGCCAATCAATCGCCAGGACTTATGGTCACACAGATCACCCTGCTTTCAAAATTCAATCCCGCATTGTCATTGATTTATCCAAACGGATTAAACACCCACTACACCCTTCCCATATCAAGAGCGTTTCAAACTCAAAGCAATCATCAGATGAGTGGTTTTCTTGAAAGAGGCGATTTAAGCAAGTGTAAAAAAATCAATTATCAAACAAAAAGTCAGTTTACTCGTTCTTTAAGCAGCATTTTAAATCAATTTAATGATGGCGATACATTGACAGTCACGTTTCAAAACATAAATGTAGACAGTCAAACTTATCGTTTCACCAGCAAAAATGAAATCGTTGAGTTTTTTTTCAAAGAAAAAAGACTGTTCACTTATGACGATCAGTACATTTTTAAAAAGGCCGTGTACACCAAATGCGAAACACTTGGCAGACTCTTGCATGATCTGAACATATTGTCAGGGGTCAGCATACCAGCGCCCTACCTCTTTAACTCACAAGTGAGCACACATAACACCTACACACTTCATGCCAATGAAGTGTTTGGCAATGAAATAGATAACAACATGTTTTTACAAGCGGATCTTATCTCAAGCAAAAAGTTTCATTCATTCACAATCAAAACCAAAAGCCACGCAAAACTAGTTGGACAAGATTTAATGAACATGGAGTTTGATTTTATTTTAAGTAAGGATCATCCATGCACTTTACAAAAAGGTTGCTTCAAATGAAACTCATTCTATCAACAAAAAACAATCATGGTTTTGTTGAATGGTTAAACTGCTTGGGTTTAATTTGTGTCATTTTGTTTGGTTTGTATATCGTCACCAAAATGAACCAAAACACAACCTTACATGAACAAAACGTTTTTAATTACAGCATGGCCGCATACATGGGCCATAATGACAAAAATGCACTTTTAACCCGTGATCACTCAAATCAGATGAAAGTGAAGCACGAAAAAGCAATCTTATCGTCAAGCCTCCACACCCTGTTCAATCAAACGCTACCATTGTATTTAAAGTCCTATTATCTTCTAAACAGCGACCATAAAATCAACTTCTTTAGCTCATTTAAACACAACGAGAGGGTGAAAAACATGTTGGCCAAGCTCGCTTCCCTGCAAAACAAAAACAAGAAACAAATAGAAACAGACAGCATTCAAAGTCAATTGACCGTGTCAAAGACAAGACACAAAAACGATAAAATTTTGAAAGCACTTGTTGATCTTTCAAGTATGAATCATGCGGGCTTTACCGGCCAACCTGTCAGAACTCTTGGGGTCCCCGAATTAACTTACATATTTTCTGGCCTGGACGTCGCTGCCTTTAAC
>JAYRVV010000276.1:0-2584 GCA_041918415.1 Bdellovibrionota bacterium
CCCCTTTTTTCTCCTGAAACTCAAGACAGAAGCCTATCGTCGATTTCTTCAGGTCCGACTTGTCTAAGGATTTACTGTTCACGCCGCTTTTTGCGTTAATTCAAAAACTTGATCAAACCCTTTGGGATCAGTTGCAGCCAATTGTGACAACATTTTACGATTGAGCGTCACACCGGCCTGCTTCAGATTGAACATGAACTTGCTGTATGAAATACCTCTGGCCTTACAGGCAGCAGAAATTCTTTGAATCCATAAGCTTCGAAAATCACGCTTTTTATTTTTTCTTCCCTTGTAAGCATGTTGTAAACCACGCTCAACGGCAATGATGGACACCGTGTAACAATTTTTTCGTCGGCCTCGGTACCCTTCAGCAAGGTTTAAAAGTCTTTTTCTTCTTCTTCTGGCTTTAACGCCACGCTTCACTCTAGGCATATATTCTCCATTATTTCAATAACTTATGCGTATGGCATCAGCTTTTTAAGATTCAAAACATCTTGTCCAGCCAATTGTCCCTTCGCGCGAAGATGACGTTTACGCTTTGTGGCCTTACTAGTCAAGTTGTGTCTTAGATTGGGCTTTTTAAATTTCACCTTACCCGATTTGTTCACTTTAACGCGCTTAGCCATTCCTCTGTGTGTTTTTAACTTCATAATACTCCTTATTTATTTGGGGCCGGTCCTAATACCATAATCATGTTCTTTCCTTCAAGTTTTGGTTGTTGTTCAATGCTGACCTTGTTTTCCAAGGCTTTTGCGATGCGTTCCATCATCGCTTGGCCGTAGTTGGCGTGCATCACTTCTCGACCACGAAATTTAATGGTTACTTTTACCTTATTGCCATCGGCCAAAAACCTTTCAATGTGTTTCACCTTAAAATCAAAATCGTGCTGATCCGTGGTGGGGCGCATTTTGATCTCTTTGACAATAATCACATTCTGATTTCGCTTGGCCTCTTGGTTTTTTTTCTTTTGTTGATACTTAAATTTCCCAAAATCCATGATTTTACACACGGGTGGAGACGCGTTGGGCGAAATCTCAATCAAATCCAAATCGTATTCATTGAGCGCCTTATCAATCGCTTCTTTCGTGTTCATGATGCCCAGCTGTTGCCCATTGGGATCGATCACGCGCACCTTGGGAACACGAATCATCCAATTGACCCTTTGCTTTGGTTCTTTTACTCGTTCTCTTTCTTTACTTTTGTCTTTTTCTTGTTGATCAAACACTGACTTCTCTAACCTCCGATAAAATGTTTTCTAAAAACGCCGACAACGCTTGTACTTCTTGCTTTTCGTTGCCCCGCTTTCGTACACAAACAGTTTGATTTTGAAGTTCTTTTTCACCCAAAACCAGCATGTAAGGAATTTTCTCTAAACTTGCTTCTCGTATTTTAAAGCCCAATTTTTCACTGCGATCGTCCAAGCCAACGCGAAGGCCCGCACGTTCTAAAACTTGCTTGATGCTCAAAGCGTAGTCTTTAAATTCATCTGTGATGGGTAAAACCATCACCTGAGTTGGACTTAGCCAAGTTGGAAACGCACCAAGGTGATGCTCAAGTAAGCAGCCAAAAAAGCGCTCCAATGAACCCAGCAAGGCTCGATGAAGCATCACGGGTTTTTTCTTTTGACCATCCTGATCGACAAATTCAAGACCAAAACGCTCAGGCAAATTAAAATCTACTTGAATGGTTGAACATTGCCATGCCCTCGATAAAGCATCTTTGATTTTAATATCAATCTTTGGACCGTAAAACACACCCTCACCTGGATCAATGCTGTATTTGAGTTGGCTTGCTTTCAATGCATCTTCCAAGGCCTGTGTGGCTTTTTCCCATTCTTCGTCCAGACCCACCGATGATGAGGGTCGTGTGGACAAATAAACCTCGTATTCATGAAAACCAAAAGCTCGAAAAATTTTCAAGACAAAGCTTATGATTCGACTAATTTCTTCATTCAATTGTTCAGGCAACACGAACAAATGTGCATCATCCTGTGTAAATCCCCTGACCCTAAGCAAACCATGCAAAACACCCGATCTTTCAAAACGATACACCGTGCCCAGCTCAGCCATGCGAATGGGTAAATCTTTGTAGGATCTCAATTGAGATTTATAAATCTGCACATGAAACGGACAGTTCATGGGTTTGACCATGTACGATTGATTTTCAACCTCCATGGGTGCATACATGTTTTGCTTATAAAAACTGGTGTGACCGGATCTTTCCCACATCGACGCCTTGGCCACATGAGGTGAATAAACCAAATGATAGCCATTGGCCAAGTGCATTTTTTTCCAATAATCCTCAATCAAATGTCTGATCAATGCCCCTTTTGGATGCCACAAAATCAAACCTGGACCCACATCTTCGTTGATCGAAAACAAATCCAACTCTTTGCCCAACTTGCGATGATCTCTTTTTTTAGCCTCTTCAATCAACGCCAAGTGCTTTTCTAGATCTTCCTTACTCGCAAACGCCGTGCCATAGATTCTTTGTAATTTTTCATTGTTTTCATCGCCTTTAAAATACGATGCAGAAGATTCGATGATTTTAAACGCCCCGATTTGCGAAGCATTTTGCACATGAG
>JAYRVV010000277.1:0-5913 GCA_041918415.1 Bdellovibrionota bacterium
CATCAACCTTACCATCGAATACTTGATGTTCAAGCTGGAACTCAACCGTCGGTGGTTCAAAAGCAGTTTGAGAAAATTGTGAGAGAATTGTCTTTGATTGAAGGGGAAGCCAACTGGTCAGAAAAAGAAAGAGAGTTGGCCTCAAAAATATTTGATGCTTTATCCATCGCCTGTGCGGTTTTGGTTAATCCCATCACACAAAAGACCTACTTTGAGCACTTAAAGGAAAATAAAAGTTTGGCCATAGAACCTAAAATAGAGGCCGAAGCTTTGGCACAAAAATCGCTGGCTTTTGAATACAAAAAGAATCACGAACAAGCTTTAAAACTCATTGATCAGGCCATTTTAATGGACGAAAATGAACCGTCTTATCTGGTTCAAAAAGCTCAATTGTTCATTAAATCTGAAAGTTTAAAGCAAAGTCCAGAGCATGTTGTCAACCCTGAGATTGAAAAAATGCTTAAAAAGGCCTTGTCTTTAAAAAGCGATCATGACATGGCCAGTTATGTCCTAGGAAGGTACTACAAACTTTCAAATCAAATTCCAAAAGCAATCGAAAGCTTTTCAAAAGTGGGTAAGGCTTGTGTGCATTTTGATTTGGCACAGTCCGAACTTAGGCATTTAAATAGAAAAACAGAACAAAAAGCCTCAGACCGTCCCTTGTTTGGAGGCATCTTTAGCCGTAAAAAGAAAAGCGATTGAAAACTCCAAAAGACATCCAAGCAATCAAACAAAAACTATTTAAGCACGGTTATCAAAGCTATATCGTGGGTGGGGCACTAAGGGATATGGCCTTGGGACTTATTCCCAAGGATTATGACCTGGCCACAAACGCAATACCCAATGAAGTGATGCGTATTTTTAAAAACGCCAAAGCCACTGGCATTGCTTATGGAACTGTCACCATTTTTCAAGGCAAAAGATCCTTTGAGATAACAACATTGCGAAAAGATTTTCAATACAAGGACATGCGAAGGCCTGCTTTTGTTGAATTTTGCAACGACATTCATGTTGATTTATCCAGAAGAGATTTTACAGTCAATGCAATGGCCTATGATCTTGTTCATCAAGTGTTAATTGATCCATATCAAGGCAAAAAAGATTGCCAAATTAAAACGTTGAGAACGGTAGGATCAGCCTTGGATCGTTTCAAAGAAGATGCATTAAGAATAATGAGGGCTGCTCGTCTGATGGCCGGATACGGATTTAAACCCACAAGCTCGTTAACTTTGGCTGCAAAAAAACGTATGGTTTTGATTAAACATTTATCCATTGAAAGAATCAGTCAGGAATTGCACAAGATTCATCAATCCAAGCACTGTTTAAAAGCATTGGACTGGTTAAAGGAAAATGGTTTTTACCATAAGGTTTTTGGGATTAAAGACTTTAAAATGTATCCATATGGTGAAAGGTATCAATGGCTTAATTTTATTTTACAATTAAAACACAAAGATCAATGGATTTATCAAAATCAGTCCATGCTGCCGTTTGATTTGAAAAGAGAAATGGTGGACTTGTCAAAAGCCTTGAAAGATCCCCTGAACATGGATCACTTGTCTCTCATGGCCAAAGAGATCAAAACGTATCGTTTGAAGAAGCAGTGGTTTGCTTTATGTCGACTTCATTTAAAGCACAGGCAATGTGATTTAGTTCAAAAAGCCATTTTAAAAATCTTACGCAAAAAGGGACCAATTTTTCTTTGTGATTTAAAAATCAAAGGACGAGATGTGCTTGAAGTTTTCAATGAAAAGCCTGGACCCTGGGTGGGCCAGGTTTTAGATGAAGTGCTTGCAAAGGTTAGGGTAAACCCAAGCTTAAATCAAAAATCAACGTTGATTAAGTTAATAAAATCAATAATATAACTACTTCTTGCGTTTAATTAACTTGCTGTGTTAAAAGCGTTGCGTGCGTGTATTGATCATCCTAACTTTGATTGTTATTGCTTCATGTGGTTCTAATCAAAAAAAATCTGAAAAAGTTCAGGATGTCAGCGTTCTTGATCGAACTTTCGATTCACTTTGTGAATCGTTTGAAGCGGTTTTAAATTTTGCTTTGGAAAATCATATTTATAAAACGATCAGAGATAAACCAGGCGTCCTAAGGGCAGTTGTAGAGGATATCAATAAAAAGCATAAGCAAACATTTTCTTTAAACGAAAAACAACCGTGTGATTCTTTTACACAGATTGAACAATGGATGCTTTTAGAAAAAATCGTGAGTGATTCAAAATTCTTCTATCAGGATCTTTTATCGAAAGCCATGCCCATGCTCGATGTGCATTCCAATTACTATATTGAGGAAAAAATATACAAAGACATATTGGAAGGTAAAGGCCAAGATCCCTTTACTAAATTTGGATTTATTTTGAATTTTCCTCTGTCTTTTCTCATGGGAGAAAAAATCAATGCTCTTTTGGTTGAAGAAGTTTTGAGAAAAAATGCAAACGAAGAACAGATAAAAGCCGACGATGTTCTAACGCACATCAACGATCTTGCTTTAACAAATTTCACATTTAAGACCTTGAAAGAAACATTTGAAAGCAACAATCAACTCAAGCTTGGTTTCAGGAGAGGAAAAGAGATATTGGTTCAGGCCTTACAAGGACCAATCTTAACACCACCCTTGCAACTTAAAATTTACGAATTCAACGGCATCAAAATTGCGTACATTAAATTACGACGTTTTAACAATGTGTATAAACCATTTAAATCCATGCTTGAGGTGCTCGAAAAAAGTAAAACAATATCCGCTTATGTTTTTGATTTACGAGATAACTTAGGTGGACATTTAGAAGAAGCTGTGCAAATGGCAGATTTATTTTTAGATGAAGGTGTCATCACTGAGCTGTCTTTCCCAAAGCATAATGAAACCGAAGTGTACAAAGCGCGTAACGGACAGATCAGCCAAAAGCCCATTGTTTTATTGGCCAACGCACTAAGTGCAAGTGCAAGTGAAGTGTTTGTTGGCAGTTTGGGTACTCACCGTGCAATTGTGGAAGGTGGCCAGACATTTGGCAAAGGAGTGGGACAAATTACCATTGTAAATCCAATTAAAAATAGTTTGGGTGGATTATTGGTTCTCACAACGTTTGAGTATCGTTTTTTTGACGGAAGCTCTGCACAAAGATCCGGTTTAACACCGCATTTACACTTTCTTGAACCCTATATTGTCCAAAATGGCTTGGAAAAATATCTACCTTCGGAATCAAAACTTAAACCTACCTTGGTAACAGGTAAGCCCCGAAACGGTGCATTTGCCTTTGGTGACCTTCAAGTTGCATTGAGTCTAATTCAAAAACATGAATCAACCAATCCATTTAAATGTACTTATGCCTACGATTGTTTAAAAGAAAGAGCGTTTTCTCATTTAAGTGTACTGGTTGATAAAGAAACCATTTTTTCATTTGTGAAATTGTAATGGAATCAATACATAACATTCGAAATCAAGAATGTGAAAAGCATATTTTAGAATTTTGTAAAACATCAAGATTGGATCTTGAAATCGGTGTGGGAAAAGGGCGATTCACGAAAGAATACGCCATGAATCATCCGGAAAGATTGCTGCTTGGGATTGAAAAAACGAAAAAATATCTCAATTTAGCATTGGAAAAAATTCAAAAAAATCAGATTAAAAATGTGATGTTGATATGGTCAACGGCGCAAGAGTTCATGACTGATCAAAGTGCGATAAAATTTGAAAACATTTGGATCATGTTCCCTGATCCATGGCCTAAAAAGAGACATCACAAGCGAAGATTGATCAATCCCGAAAATCTTGAGAAAATGAACATGATTTTAAATGACAATGGAAAGGTTCACTTTGTAACCGATCATGAGCCCTATTTCAATGATGTGTGTGCCATCATGAAAGAAAATGAGTGGTTTGAAGTATTGCCTTTGAAATTGGATTTACCTTATGTTTCAAATTTTCAAGCCAAGTACAACAAAGAAGGCCGGGCTTTTTATTATTTGATTTTTAAAAAGCGTCAACCTCATCAAGCACATGAAAGGCTTGAAGAAGGTCCATGACATTGCTTTGATCGAGGCTGACCATCAGTGCACATTCTTTTAGAAAATCGAACTTGACGTAACTTTGATGAATCAATTTTAAGATTCTAAGCTCTTCCAATGCATCGAAAACCTGAGGCAGTCTTTTTTGATATGTTTCGATTGAGCTGGTGTTTTTGCAAAGCATGTTAAGTTTTGGAAAAACATTTGTGTTTAAATGATCGTCAAGCAGGGTGGATACGCAAAACAATTTTGGATGATGCCAAAATTCACGGGTCAAATGATGAATGTCTTTAATCATGTCAATGTCCTGATGTTGAATAAGACCAGAGGTGCGATGACTTTGGTTTGGTGAACTTAAAAAGTGCCCAGTCCCCAAGTACACTCGATCAGATTTTCGATTGGAAGGGTGTACACAAGTTTTGGGAAAATACCTAACGTGACCGATTTTGCTCATTTTGTTTAAAAAATGAAAATCTTCTGTGGCATCCTTAAGTACAAAGCCACCGGCCCTTTGATAATGAAAGACATTGGTGACCATCAAAGAACCCATGGGGTAATATGAGTGTAAAGAGTCTGAGCGCAGTAAAACCTGCCTCATGTATCTTAACATCAACTCATAATACGCCATGGCGTCATCTTCAAGGCAATGTTGATGTTTAAAAGACAATGTACAAGCAACAAATGTGTTTGAAAAATGAATGGTCCTTAATGTTTCTATGTAGTTTAACTGAACCAAGCAATCAGCATCCAAACACACAAGTAAATCATCGGGCTTGGCTGTTTGACATGCATGATCCAGACCTAACTTTCTGGCCTGACCGACCCCAAAAGACATGGGGCTTAATGGTTCGTTGAGCACACATAGATTGAATGCAAAATCAGGCAAATCATTTGTGGCCTCAAGGGTTTCTTGACGATCTTTATCGCTGGCATCTAAGGGGCAGTTAAGCACGATCACAACATTTACATCATCTTGTTTTGAGTGTATGACGCTTTGGTTAAGAGACGTAAGTGTTTGTTTAAGATAATGTTTTTCTTTATAAGCCGGTATGATGATATTGACTGACATAAATATTGATGCATTTGACTCGAAGTGGCCCTTAAAGTCTCGTACTTGTGCTGATTGGTTAACGCGTGTGAATGAAAATTTCAATGTATTTTTAGCTGATCATGCATCCAACGAAAGAAAAGCGGCCGCATTGGCCATGGAGTTTATCTCTCGTTATCCGGACAAACCCAGTTTAATCATGACCGCCACAAGAATCGCTCAGGAAGAAATAGAGCACTTTAGAATGGTTTTTGAGTTATTAAAATCCATGAACTTCTCTTTATTACCGGATGTGAGAAACGAATACGCAAGGTTGATGCGTGTTAACATGGCCAGTTCAGGACCAAAAAGATTGATGGATTTACTCATGATCAATGCATTGATTGAACATCGGGGTCAGGAGCGTTTTTACATGCTGTCGTGTGCTTTTCAAGATCCTTCCCTTCAAGCGTTTTATTTAAAACTTTCTTTGGGGGAGAAGGGCCATGCCCAGACCTACATTTTTGAGGCTGCCAAAATATTTGGCAAAGAGGCCACGCAAAGCGCCCTGAATGAATGGTTGATTTTAGAGGATCAAGCGTTTCAAAAAACGCCTCCATCGCCACAACTGTTTGGCTGATTCATGAGGGCACTTAACGTCAAATTGGTTCCAAAACCAAAAACAAAAAACATTGAACACATACCCATGAATCGAACGGATTTAGAAATTGGTGCTGGCACGGGCATGCACGCCATTGATTATGCATCCCTAAACCGTAATCGACAAATCATCGCCATTGAAAAATCGCCTTTAAGGTTCAAAAAAATGTTAAAGTCACAACAAAAATCGGGGTTAAGCAATGTTTATGTTTACAA
>JAYRVV010000278.1:0-4248 GCA_041918415.1 Bdellovibrionota bacterium
ACAACCTTGGGCATCACATGGGTTTTACTGAGTGAAAGTTTAAATTTTTTTAAGCACATTCATGTTCTGGATTTTTTGTTTGGTTTAAAATGGTTTCCACTGTTTGAGCCCAAGTCTTTTGGGGTCTTGCCACTTTTGAGTGGAACATTGTTGGTGGCTTTGGGGGCAAGCCTTGTTGCATTGCCACTGGGCATATTAACGGCCATTTTTTTAAGTGAGTACTGTACTGATCGAACAAGGCAAATATTAAAGCCCATTTTGGAATTGTTAAGCGGTGTACCCACAGTCGTGTATGGATATTTTGCATTAACCGTCATCACGCCTTTTTTGCAAAAAATTTATCCGCAAACCGAAGTCTTCAATGCGGCCAGCGCTTCAATTGTTGTGGGCATCATGATCATTCCCATGGTTGCATCTTTGTCCGACGATGCGCTTCGAGCGGTGCCTCAATCGCTAAGGTTTGGTGCGTTTGCTTTGGGAGGCACCAAGTTTGATGTGAGTTCTAAGGTGGTGTTTCCTGCGGCTTTGTCAGGCATCGTGGCCTCTGTGGTCTTGTCTTTGTCCCGGGCCATAGGAGAAACCATGGCGGTGACTTTGGCTGCAGGATCAACGCCCAAGCTGACAATAAATTTTTTTGAAAGCATACAAACCATGACGGCGTACATTGTGCAAGTGAGTCTTGGTGATACGCCCCATGGCAGCGTTGAGTACCAAACCATTTTTGCGGTGGGTTTGTATTTGTTTGTCATCACTTTTTTAATGAACATTGTCGCACAAAAGTTTTTGGGAAAGTTCAGGCAAAAATACGAATGAAAAAAGAATTTCGAAAATGTTTATCCAAATGCTTTTATGGTTTGTGCTGGCTTAGCACAGCGTTGGCTGTTTTGTTGCTTGTGGTGTTGATTTTCAGTGTGGTAAAAAACGGCATGAAATACCTGAACGTTACGTTTTTGACTTCGTTTCCATCTCGAATCGCACAAAACGCGGGTATTTATTCTGCACTTGTGGGCAGTTTTTATTTGATGGGCCTGACAGCTTTAATTTCAATTCCACTTGGCATCGGGGCAAGTTTGTACCTTGAAGAATTTGCAAGAAAAACAAAACTCAATGCCTTCATTCAATTGAACATTTCCAATCTGGCCGGTGTGCCATCGATCGTGTATGGCATGTTGGGTTTGGTGATTTTTGTGCGCTTAATGGCTTTGGAAAGAAGCCTCATTTCCGGAGCGTTGACGATGAGTTTGCTTGTGTTACCTGTCATCATCATGGCTTCACAAGAAGCTTTAAAAGCCATCCCCAATTCCATACGATTTGCCGCCTTGGCTTTGGGGGTAAGCAAGTGGCAGATGGTCAGGGATCACATTTTACCGGCCGCCATACCGGGCATGATGACCGGAACCATTCTGGCGCTTTCTCGGGCCGTAGGTGAAACGGCACCCCTCATCATGATTGGGGCCATGAGTTTTGTTGCATTCACGCCAAAGAGCTTGAAGGACCCTTTTACGGCTTTACCCATTCAAATTTACAACTGGGCTTCAAGACCCAACATTGAATTTGCTTATTTATCAGCTTCAGCCATCATTGTGTTGATGGTTTTTTTGATTTTTCTTAATGCCATGGCCATGTGGCTTAGACAAAAATTTTCAACAAAGGTGCGTTGGTGATGGAAACGTCTCAAAACATTTTTGATGTTAAAAACCTCTCAGTTTTTTATGGTGATCACCAGGCCGTTAAAAGTGTCAATTTTAAAATCATCAGCAATTCAATCGTGGCCATCATAGGTCCTAGCGGTTGTGGAAAAAGCACTTTGATTAGGTGTTTTAACCGTATGAATGATTTTATACCGACATTACACATTCAGGGAGAAGTGTTTTTTCAAGATGAAAATATTTATGACAAAAAAATTGATGTGGTTGATTTAAGAAGACGCATCGGGATGGTGTTTCAAAAGCCAAATCCCTTTCCCAAGTCCATTTTTAACAACGTGGCCTGGGGACCGAAAGTCAACGGTTATGGGGGCGACATTGAAGAGCGTGTTGAAACGGCGCTTAAGCAAGCAGCACTGTGGGATGAAGTGAAAGACAAATTGGATCAAAACGGTTTGTCTTTGTCAGGCGGTCAGCAGCAACGCCTGTGCATCGCAAGGGCGATTGCCATGGAGCCGGAGGTGATCTTGATGGACGAGCCATGTTCCGCCCTAGATCCCATTTCCACCAGTCGCATCGAAGATCTCATTGTTGAATTGAAAAAAAAATACACCATTGTGATTGTGACCCACAACATGCAACAGGCTGCACGAGTATCAGATTATACGGCGTTCATGTATCAAGGGGATTTGATTGAGATGGATCAAACCCAAAACATATTTACAAGACCCAACAAAAAACAAACTGAAGATTATGTAACGGGAAAATTCGGATAAGGAGTAAATGAGATGTCAATCAAACTGCAACAAGATTTGGATCAAATTAAAAGAGATTTATTGTATTTGGGTTCAATGGCCAAAGATTCGGTGGAAAAATCTTTGGTGGCCGTCATTGGCGCCAATGAGAATTTGGCCCGTGAAGTGATCGACGACGATGAGGCCATTGATCGAAAAGAAGTGCAAATTGAAAAAAAATGTCTTGAAATATTGGCGTTGATGCAGCCTGTGGCGCAGGATTTAAGGTTCATTACATCGGTGATGAAGATCAATTCTGATCTTGAGCGCATGGGCGACAGTGCCGTGAGCATCGCAAGACGAACCATCCATTTTGCTAAGCGTGAGCGAATTGAAATGCCAAAGGATTTAAAACGCATGAGTGAGCTGGCCATAGAAATGGTGCTGGGTAGTTTGCAAGCCCTCATTCATCAAAACGCAACTGAGGCCAAACAAATTCGTGATAAGGACAAGGGGGTTGATGATCTTCAAGGGGCGATGTTTAAATATGTAAAAGAACAGATTTTGAAAAATCCGCAAGCCGTCAGCGTTTGGTTGGATGTTTTTACGATCACGCACCGAATCGAACGCATTGCTGATTTGGCCACGAACATTTGTGAAGAAGTCATCTACATGGTCGAGGGCACCATCGTTCGGCATCAAAAGTAAACTTGAGTTGTCCTTTTTAGGCTTATTCGAAGGAATATTGAACTTTGTCAAAAATTGGTCTGTTGAATAAATGGTATTTGCAGTATAATTTGATAATGTGTGCTTATCTTTGGTGGACAAGTTGAGCGAATATAAATCCATGGCTAAAATCATGTCAATCGCGATTGCGGCAATGGTTTTTTTTGCTTGTTCTTCAAGTCAAGAAGCAAATCCTGAAGGTCTTAAGTCAACTGTGCTAGGTTCATTTTATGCCACGGTCAATGGGGCCACAGGCGTGGTCGTCATCACACCCATTGTGAAAAACAACCAGACAACAATCAAGGCTCAAAACCATGCGCTGTTGGGTTGGGGCCAGAGCATCGCACAGGGTGGACCAGTTCCAGGGTATTATCCGCTTAGACCTCAAAACTGCACCAGTACAAACGCGACTTACAATGCTCCCGCTCGAACCGTTTCAGTGCAGTTTTCAATGAAAAATGTTCTGTCAAGTTCAACGTCTGAGTGTTCATCGTCAAATCCTGCTGACACATTTTATTGTCCAAACGGACAAAGCGGATGGACGCCGTATCTTGAAAGCAAAATCAAAGGTCCCATAGAGTTAAAATTGTGGGACTATTACGGGGACACTTCATCTGCTTGTCATGATGGTTCTGGGAGGATTGCAGGCATTGTGGATGCAAACAGTCCCACAACATGTATTGGCCCATTGGATCGTACAGATTTGATTAACATTAATGCAGATTTTGGTTGTGCATCCAATGTTTCGGGCAATGCCTGTTTTTATTCAGACGGTGGGTTTACTTATTCATTGGATGCTTCAGAGTACCACACATTACACCCTGGTTTTGATATGGGAACATTGCTTAATACAGTTGACAGTGATTTTGATTTAGACCCACAAGAAACCAGCGATTGCAAAGTGATTCAATTTTTCTTTGGTACGGCCGGTGGCTTGCTTGGCGCGGGCCAGCCCAACAACGTGCCCACATTTGGTTTTGCGTTTGATGTTCTTGGATTTATTGAAAATTATGGAAGCATTCAAAGTGTGCCCGTCTTCACCACGCCAAGTTTCAGTACCGGATATGTCACCACGAACCCCATGACGTTGTATGTAACGCTTACAGACACGGCTGATGATCGCATTCGTGTCACAAATGGAG
>JAYRVV010000279.1:0-2070 GCA_041918415.1 Bdellovibrionota bacterium
AATTAGGCTTTGGAAGCTTTGACCGCTCGTGTATCGGCCCAACGCTTAATTTCCTTAATGGGCTCGCTCATTGTGGTTGAAAGAGGTACGGTTTTGCCAATCATTTTGTATAAATCCTGATCGTTAAATTGTCGTTTTTCATTAAACGCGGCAAACATGCCAGCGGCGACAATTTGTTCGATCTCTGCGCCACTGAAACCATTGGTGGCCTTGGCCAGATTCACGAGGTTAAATTTTTCAGGGTTGTGATTTCTCTTTTGAATGTGAACTTTAAAAATTTCAATACGCTCTTTCTCATTGGGTAAATCGACAAAAAAGATTTCATCAAACCGACCCTTTCTTAAAAGTTCTGGCGGAAGTTTATCAATTTCATTGGCGGTTGCAGCCACGAAGACCAGCGCGTCTTTTTCTTGCATCCACGTTAAAAAAGAAGAAAAGATTCGAGCCGTCACGCCACCATCGCCTTGGGTAAACCCAGCCACACCTTTTTCAATTTCTTCAAGCCACAAGATCACTGGCGCAAGTGCCTCAACTGTTTTAAGCGCGCGTCGCATGGTTTCTTCGGGGTTTCCAAGCGTTCCACCATAGACCTTGGTCATGTCCAGCCTCATCAGAGGAAGACGCCAATACTGACTGATGGCTTTGATACAGCTTGATTTTCCACATCCTGAAATCCCGGTGAGCAGTAAGCCCTTGGGCGGCGAGACACCGAAGTTTTTTGCGTCCTTAGAAAAAAAACGCTTTCGTGCTTCCAACCACTCTTTAAGATTTTCCAAACCTCCTATTTCTTGCATGTTGTAATTGATGGGAATGAAGTCCAAGATGCCATCTTTTCGTATGATTTTGCATTTCTCTTCAATGACATGGGCCACACAGGCTTGATTCAAAACAGAACCATGCGTGCAAGCTTTGATATATGCCGCGCGGGCCTCATCGTACGTCAAACCCAAAGCGGACTTGACGAAATCAGAAACGTCATCGGCGTTCAGCTCAACTTTTAAGTTTTTAAAAGATCTGACCACTTGATCGAACAGTTTCTCAAGCTCTTGCGTATCAGGAAGATCAAATTCTAAAATGGCTATTTCTTTGGAAAGTTCTTCAGGAATATCTACCCTGGTGTGGCTGATGATGATGGTGTTGTAACTAGATTTTAGTTGTTGGTATAGGTTTCTAAGTTTGCGCACAATTTTTGGGTTGTCCTTGAACATTAAAGGCAGGTCTTTAAAAATGAAAAATGAAGGCTTGGTTTCTTTTTGAACAACATCTAAGGCTTGCAAAACGTCCACAGTGCCTGGCAAAACTTGCTGCCCCAGACTGAAGCCCTCTGTCATTGTCCAAACGTAGACTTGAAAAGGTGATTGAAATCCGCTTTTGGCAAATTCGTGTATCACATTGCTTAGCCTTTGATCTTCAAACGTGGGGACATACAATATGGGGTAACGGGCTTGAACGTAATTTTTCAGTTGGTCCACAAAGCGAACCTTGTTTGGATTAGGCGACGCTGACATCTTTGCCTGAAATATATTGAGAAAGAATTTTTTTGTCCTTGCTCGTCAGGTTGATGAATTTGATTCCAATGCCTTGCTTTTTCACTGTTCGGCCTGTTTTTTCATTGAGGGTTTCAATGTTTTGTATGTAAATGACCTGACCTTCAATTTGCAATTCTTTTGCAAGGTTTGGGATTTTAAAAGTCAACGTCAGCACTTCTCCTTTAAGGGGAGGTTCTTTGCCTGAAACAATTAAAAAAATTCCGCCTTCACTGATGTTTTTTGAATAGTATTCTTGAAGTCGACTTTGACGCTCAACATTAACATTGACTTTAAGTTCAGCTCTGGGTGTTAATCGAGTGTCTTTTTGAGTTTTTTCTTCCATGAATCTCCTTACGACCCAGACACTATATCGCTCATTGATGATGAGTTCAATCTAGATTTAAAAATGATTGACCAAGCGGCTTTAATAGGGGTAATGGAGCAACTTCTTGGAGGGTAGAAAATACAGTTTTATGGCTGTTGAAGAATTGAGCCAGATTCGAGGCCGCAACGAACGAGCCGCCGGAGCGTACTTGGTAAG
>JAYRVV010000280.1:0-5631 GCA_041918415.1 Bdellovibrionota bacterium
CAACCAGTAAAACAACCCCTTCACATGCGGCCAAAGACCTTGAGACCTCATAAGAAAAATCAACATGCCCAGGGGTATCGATCAAATTCAAGGTGTAAGTTTGACCGTTTTTCGCTGTGTATTGCATACGGGCTGCTTGTGCCTTGATCGTGATACCTCTTTCACGTTCCAAATCCATTTGATCTAAAATTTGGTCTTCCATATCTCTTGAGGAAACTGCTTTACAAATTTCTAAAAAACGGTCGGCCAATGTGCTTTTTCCGTGATCAATGTGCGCAATGATCGAAAAATTTCGAATGCTTGAAACCGAAGTCGACATTTAATTTTTTAAACCTTTGAAGTGCTCAATGGTTTTTAAAAGACCTTCTTCCAAAGGCGTTGTGGCGGACCAACCCAACACTGAACGTGTTTGACTTAAATCAGGGCAACGTTGTTTGGGATCATCCGCAGGTAATGGATCGTATTGGATTTTACTTTTTGATCCCGTCAATTCCAAAACTTTTTTCGCAATATCAATCACCTTAGACTCATGATCATTACCCAAATTAAATGGTCCTGTGGGTTGTTTTTCATAAAATGCCATAAGGCCTGCAACCAAATCATTGACGTAACAAAAACTTCGAGTCTGCAGCCCCTCTCCATACACCGTTATGTTTTGGTTGGACAAAGCTTGATTGATGAAATTGGACACCACACGACCATCGTCAGGCCTCATTCTTGGTCCATAGGTGTTAAAAATTCTTGCGACTGAAGTCTTGACCAAGCCAGCGCGAAGGTATGAAAAGGTGACCGCTTCAGCAAATCTTTTGGATTCATCGTAGACACCGCGAACGCCAATGGGGTTAACATTTCCCAAGTAACTTTCTTTTTGAGGATGCACAAGCGGATCTCCATAAACTTCGCTGGTGGAAGCCAATAAAAACCAAGCATTATTCTCTTTGGCCAATTCCAAAGCATGAAAAGTGCCGTATGAACCCACTTTCAATATGTCTTTGGCTAAAGGGACAAAATCCTTAGGGCTCGCTGGACTGGCCAAATGAAAAACAGCAGATAGATTTTTTAATTTGGGTAAGCCCTCGGAAACATTTTGCTCAATCAGTTCAAAGCGGCTGTCTTTCATTAGGTTTTCGTGATTCTTTCTTGAACCTGTGATGAAATTGTCCACCGCATACACTTTCAAACCTTTTCGTATCAGCGCTTCACACAAAAAAGAGCCAACAAATCCACATCCACCTGTTACCAATACCGAATTCATCATGTTTCAGGGCGCAATGTGTACATGAAGTTTATTCAAAAGAACAGTAATCAAAATGACATTTGACCAGGCAAATCATCTTTGTATCGATCAAGCACCAAATCAATACCCTGTCGAATGTATTCTGCAACAGGCACTTTGGTTTTTTGATTCAGTCGTTTTAAAAGTTCGCTTTGATCTTCAGTGATGTACACAGTCGTTGATATTTTTTTTCGCGACATATTGTTAAACCTTGTTATAAAGTGTTATGTATTTTATGAGAGTGACAATACGTGCCCATATATATGTTGTCAATAGTTTATGTTTAGCTGTTTTATGCTTCATGTTATCTTGCGTCAAATCGACGCCCATGGCCAATACAATTGAGAATGGTCAGGGTATTGTAAAACTTGATACCAATAATGATGGAAAACCAGATGTTTGGCAGACATTCAAAAGCACCAAAGAAAATGAAAAATCTCTCATTAAAGAAGAATTTGACCTCAACCATGACCAAAAAATTGATGTGTTAAAGGAATATCAAAACGATCAAATCTCTAAAATTCAGTACGATTTTGATTTCGATGAAAATTTTGACCAAACGGAATTTTATCTCAGTGGGCTTGTTGAAAAAATCACATCTTCCCATGGTTTTAACAAGCAAATTGACACTTGGAAATTTTACGAAAAAGGCGCTTTAAAACGCATCGAAAAAGACAGCAACAGCGATGGCAAAGCCGACCTTTGGACTTATTATGAAAACGGCGCCATCACAAGGGTTGGTAAAGATTTTAACCATGATGGTGTGATTGATTTCTGGCAAAACTGACAACCAAAGTTTACACTTAACCTATTGAAAACATTATATATTTACAATTAGTGTCTATAATTTTATAATGGCACTGTGATACGAATTCCCGCTTTCTTACCGCTTGTGTTGTTCGTTGTGTTTTCATGCACGTTGGGCATTGCTCAGGATGCTTATTATTATTATGAAAACGATCAAGGAACAATGGTTTTTTCTGACACGCCGTTTGAAAAACAGGCTTATAAAATTAAAAGAATCAAGAAGAAGCAGTACATTGAGCACAGCTACGTTCCTGTGGTTTCAAAATTGAGATTGGCGAAGATCAGAGACATCATTGAAAGAGAATCCAACAAGCACAACATGGACCCATCACTGATTGAAGCGGTCATCAAGGCAGAGTCAGCCTACAACGCGACGGCTGTGTCAAGAAAAGGGGCCAGGGGTTTGATGCAATTGATGCCTCAAACGGCAAAAGACTTGGGTGTTTCCAATGTGTTTGATCCGGACCAAAACATTTCAGGCGGCACAAAATTGTTGAGTCAATTGATTAAAAAATATAATGGTGATCTAAACCTTGTACTTGCAGCGTATAATGCAGGCGACAAGGCTGTGCAAAAGCATCAGGGAATACCTCCATTTACAGAAACGAAGGATTATGTCGTCAAAGTTAGAAAATATTATCAAAACTTCATAGATTTGGCTTTACGTGAAACTGATTCAAATAAACAAGTCTCTTACCCATGAATCGAATGTTAACCTTCCCAACATTCTGACCATTCTTCGTATTGCTAGCATTCCTTTGGTTGTTTATTTCACATTGAACCCTCAAAACACCAAACACTTAATCTGGGGTGCAAGCATTTTCGGACTTTCGCTTTGGACAGATTTTTTTGATGGCATGCTGGCTCGCAAAATGAAAAAGATCACTTTACTCGGACGCATTTTGGACCCAATGGCTGATAAACTCATGATCGCTACAGGCATTGTGATGGTGGTTCATTTAGGGTTTTTGCATGCTGGCTTGGCGGTTGCCCTCTTGTGCAGAGAGTTGGCTGTCGATGCACTCAGATCGTTTGCCGCCATCCAGGGCATTGTCATCGCATCTTCTATGTCCGCAAGGATCAAGGTTTTTGCCGAAGGTTTTGGCGTTGGTTTTTTGATGCTTGGCCCAAATGTGCATTGGTTATCCATCTCATGGATGGATTTGGGATGGTGGGTTTACCTGTCGGGTTTGGTGTTGGCTTACTACTCAGGCGCTGTGTACTTTGTAAAACTTTTTAAGGAAATTCAATCGCATACTTGATTGAATGAAATCAATATGGTTTAAAAAGACATGGGACACAATCATAATGATGACGTGGGGCTTTTTGATGCCATTTCTAACAAATTGCTTCGTTTTGCCTCTTGGGTCAAAGAACAAACATCAAAGGGTGTGTTCATTGGGAAACACAAACTGGATCTTGCAAAACTTCAAAAGAACAAATTGGATGTGTTGAAAAAAATGGGAAGACTGAGCGCCAAGTTGGTCGATCAAAACCACATTCATGATGAAGAAATGATCCGTTTCAATCAGCAACTTAAGCGCATTGAAGAAGAAATGGACAACAGCCAACATAAAATTCATGAGATCACCAATCCAAAAATTAAACAAGGCATGCAATGATCATCACAACCATTGAATCCATACCCGGTCGACAAATCGTCAGTCATTATGGTCTGGTATCAGGTAGCACCGTTCGTTCAAAACATGCCGGACGTGATCTAATGGCAGGGTTAAAAAACATTTTTGGTGGAGAATTGAAAGGCTATACGGAGCTGCTTGAGGAAGCTCGTCAAGAAGCCGTCGACCGCATGGTGCAACAAGCTGATGCCATGGGTGCCAATGCCATCGTGAACGTTCGTTTCTCCACTTCTTCGGTTGCTGCCGGCGCTGCGGAGCTTTATGTTTATGGCACTGCTTTAAAAGTATCATGATCGAAATTTTAATCTTCCTTGTTTTACTCACCGTTGGTTTTTTCGTCGGTCGAAGGGTCGAAAAAGAGCATTATCGTTCCATCATTCAAAGAGAGCGAGACTCCATCCATTTTCCTGTCAGTTCCTTGGGCACACTGGACCCAAAATCTACAATTGAAAACCTTGAGTTGCTTAGTGCAATCGCCGTCTTATCACCCGACTATTTCAAATTGTTTGCCAGTAAGATCAAAAGCCTATTTGGTGGAAGAATCAATGTTTATGAGACATTGATAGATCGAGCTCGACGGGAATCGATTTTGAGATTAAAGGAAAAAGCTATGGCCAAGGGTTACAACGCGATCATTCAACTGAGAATTGAAACATCATCCATCTCAGGCTCAAAAATGAACACCACACAATCAGGTGTGTCGTCGATCGAAGTCATCGCTTACGGAACTGCCGTTCAATTCAATTGAAACACGAACCCAAGCATATACCCGAAGGCATCAACACACAAAAGACCAATGAATGGTTTGAATTGATCTTGATGATCGTAAGTTTGGCTGTGCTGATCGTGTTGTTGTACTTTGGCTTGAATCATTTGATCAGCAAAAACATACATAGAATTTCAATTGCAAGACAAGAAAGCTTGTTTAATAAAATCAAATTGCAAAACTCCACCTCAATCAAAAAAAATCCTTTTTTGCAAGAACTGGCACATTCGCTCAACGAATTGATTGAAAAGCCCCATTTTCACATTGAAATCACAGAATGGTGTACAGACCAAAGCAATGCATTGGCCTTACCTGGCGGGCAGATCGTTGTGTTTAGTCCATTACTTAAGCAAGCCCGTTCCATCAATGAAATCCAGATGGTGTTGGCTCACGAGCTTGGTCATCTTTATTTAAGGCATCATTTGCAAAATTTGGGTCGTTCTTCGTTGATGATTTTGTTCAATGCGGTTTTTCAAATGCCCGTTTTATCTGTATCAAATCATCTGTTGGAGATGCAATTTAGCCAAACTCAAGAAACTTTAGCCGATGAATTTGCTGCACAACTCGTGGTGAAAAACCAGGGCCATGCGGGCGGAATTACAGATTTTTTTTCACGACTTGGGCAAGGGCACGATGACCCAATGTTTGGGCGTTGGTTAAAAACGCATCCCAGTTCACACAAGCGTGTCGAGGATCTCAATCAACTCATTGATCAAAAACGTTGGCAGATCAAAAAAGTTACCAGATTGCCCGATCAAAGCAGCGTGTGTGATCTAAAAACAGGATTTGGCAATGAGGTCAAATAGTGTTAAAAGGCCTCTTCTTTTGAGGGCGAGTAGCTCAGTTGGGAGAGTACCGCAATGGCATTGCGGGGGTCGTGGGTTCGATTCCCATCTCGTCCACCAAAATCATGAATTGGTGAAATAAAAACAAAATGCGACCTAAGGAAGCATTTTGACAACGATGGGAATCGACGACCGGACCGAACCGGGCACCCATCGAAGATGGGTGGTGAAGGAGTTCGGGCCATAGGCACCTTTTGCTAAGCAAAAGTGACCGGAGGGATTCCCATCTCGTCCACCAAAATCATGAATTGGTGAAATTAAATGCACATGCGACCAAATGGGAGCATGTGCTCAACG
>JAYRVV010000281.1:0-3107 GCA_041918415.1 Bdellovibrionota bacterium
GGCAAAGAAACGTAGCCCGTCTCCACAAAATCCACACTCAGATTTTTGTGCTTGAACCACGTCTACTGTCTTCTGCTTCCTAAATCGTCGACAGTCCCATCAAGTACGCTGTGGTTGCTCGTTTGCTGCGGCCTCGAATATGGAACAATTCTTCTTAAGCCCCAAAAACTGTATTTTTCTACACTCCCCTTCTGTAAGATCATTTTTTGATTCAATGTTTGAATGATCAATGTCGATCGTTTTTTATATCCCTGATGTTATCGTTGAAGTTTTGTAAAAGCCTGTTATGAGACCGTGTCATGAATGGTGATGTTTTTAAGTTGTTCAAACCCTTTGAGCCCGGAGGCGATCAGCCCGAGGCCATCAAACGTTTGGTTCAAAGTATTCGCGCAGGTCAAAATCAGCAAGCGTTGTTGGGGGTGACCGGCTCCGGTAAAACTTACACCATGGCCAATGTGATCGAACAGATTCAAAGGCCAACCTTAATCATTGCCCACAACAAAACTTTGGCTGCGCAGCTTTACAACGAGTTCAAATATTTTTTTCCCTCCAACGCGGTTGAATATTTTGTCAGTTATTATGATTACTATCAGCCGGAGGCCTATGTGCCTTCAACCGATACGTACATAGAAAAGGATGCAAAAATCAATGAACAAATTGATAAAATGCGCCACAGTGCAACCCGATCGGTGTTGACTCGAAAGGACACCATCATTGTCTCATCGGTTTCTTGCATCTACAACTTGGGAAAACCTCAAGAGTACATGCATGGTTTGATCATGCTGGAGGAGGGACAAACCTGTGATCGAGATGATTTGATCGATCGCTTGGTTGACATTCAGTACACAAGAAACGACGTTGATTTTTGGCGATCAAATTTTCGTGTGAGGGGTGATGTGGTTGAAGTTTTCCCTGTGCATGAAGAAAAACTGGCCATACGAGTGTCCTTCTTTGGTGATGACATCGAAAAAATCGAAGAAGTGGATGCGTTGACGGGTCAAATTGTGAGACGGCTTCATAAGTTTGTCGTTTACCCTTCAAGCCACTACGTGGCGAGCAACGAAACCGTGCAAAGGGCTATGGTGAGCATTAAAGAGGAGCTGAACGATTGGCTTGTAATACTTAGAAAGCAATCCAAAACCCTAGAAGCTCATCGGCTTGAGCAAAGAACCAATCATGACCTTGAGCTGCTCAATGAAATGGGTTTTTGTCCAGGTATTGAAAATTACACCCGACATTTTACCGGGGCAAAGCCCGGAGAAAGGCCGTACACGCTTTTGGATTATTTTCCAAAAGATTGGTTTTGCATCATCGATGAAAGCCATGTGACCGTTCCACAAATAGGAGCCATGTTTAAGGGAGATCGCAGTCGAAAACAAACTTTGGTGGATTTTGGTTTTAGACTTCCAAGCGCGCTGGACAACCGACCCATGACGTTTTTAGAATTTGAAAGGGCGCTTGGGCAAGTGTTGTATGTATCAGCGACCTTGGGTCCGTATGAATTGAAAAAGGTTTCATCACAAGTGGTGGAACAAATCATACGACCGACAGGATTGGTTGATCCCATTGTGTTGGTGAGAAAAGTTTCTGGTCAAGTGGATGACCTTTTAAAAGAAATTCGAATGAGGGTTCAGAAGGGACAAAGGGTTTTGGTTACAACGTTAACCAAAAAAATGGCCGAAGAGTTAACCGAATATTACATGGATCAAAAAGTCAAAGTGGCCTACCTTCACAGTGACATTAAAACCCTTGATCGGGTTCAAATATTGCAAAATTTACGTCAGGGTGTGGTGGATGTACTGATTGGAATTAACCTTTTGAGAGAGGGTTTGGATTTGCCGGAGGTCTCGCTGGTTGCCATTTTAGATGCCGATAAGGAAGGGTTTTTGCGTTCCTTAACTTCTTTGATCCAAACGTTTGGAAGGGCCGCTCGTAACGTAGATGGCACGGTGATATTATACGGCGATCGCATCACCACTTCCATGAATGCAGCCATTGATGAAACCAAGCGAAGAAGGGACATGCAAATTAAGTACAATCAAGATCACAATGTTGTGGTCCAGTCGGTGTCATCCCTGGCAACCTCAAGCTTGATCGACAAAGCCGCGACACAAGAATGGATCAGTCCAAAGGATGTCAGAGGCATCAAGCAACAAATTGAAAGAATTAGAAAGGAAATGTTTCATGCGGCAGCCATGCTTGAATTTGAAAAAGCCGCAAAACTTAGAGATCAGCTGACTGGGCTCGAACAAAAGCTATTGTTTGACGATAAGACAGAGCAATAATATTAATCAACTAGGGTCTTGCATTTTGATCTTGGTTTTGGTAGACAAGCCCGCTTAAACAAAGAAGGAAGATTTTATGGTTTTAGGATTGGTTGGAAAAAAACTCGACATGACAGAAATAAATGACGCACAAGATCGTGTGGCCGTTACAGTAATTCAAGCTGGGCCATGTGTCGTTTTGCAAAAGCGTAGCCAAGAAAAGGATGGTTACGCGGCAATTGCGCTTGGTTTTGGAGAAAAAAAATCAAAAAACACAAGCAAGGCAAGTCTGAAAAAATTTGAAAAAATCAAAACACAGCCACAGGCTTTTATTTGTGAGTTTAGGGTTCCTGCTGATCAACTCGATAAATATCAAGAGGGGCAAGTTCTTAAAATTTCAGAAATTTTGAAAGTGGGTCAAACCGTGGATGTCAGCGGAACCACAAAAGGTAGAGGCTTTGCTGGTGTGTTTAAAAAACACAACGCCGGCGGTCAGTCTCGTACGCATGGTACACATGAACATTTTAGACATATTGGTTCGATCGGAATGAGAGCATTCCCGGGTTTTGTTCGTAAAAACACGCGCATGCCAGGGCACTATGGTACCGATCGTGTGACCGTCACTAACCTTAAGGTGTTAAGAATTCTGGATGATCAAAATTGTGTGGTTGTTTCTGGTTCTGTGCCGGGCGCAAAAAACGGTTTTCTGGAAATTCACCCAAAGACAGTCAGCTAGCTGATTCAATCTTAATTTAGTCAGGCCTGAAAAAGTACCATCTACTTTGTTACCTTCGGCCAAATCGTCCTCAATGGACTAGAAGTCCACCTCCGGGCGATTTGGCC
>JAYRVV010000282.1:0-2365 GCA_041918415.1 Bdellovibrionota bacterium
AATTCAAATCGAGCTTGGCAACCATGGGATAAAGGTCTTGAACTTGAATAACATCCTGACACAGACTTTGGGTTTTAAGATGTTTTAATAAAATGGACTCCAGGGTATGCTCTTGATCAACCAAACGCACCGCTCTTCTTAAAAGTGAAACTTTACCAAAAGTGTTAGTTATCGTGCCTGATTTTTCTGTAAAAAACATTTTGGGTGTTTGAATCATTGCAGAAATATTTGTGCTTTCAAACACATCATGAAGTAAAACACTTTGGCCTTTGAAAAAAGATTCTTCAAAATCACTTAAAGGATCCTTAAGACAAATCCACTGTTTGATGCCAAAGGATTGATGATTGGTCAAAGGTTCAATGGCGTCTTTCAATTGGTCATGAAGTCCCCTTGAATTTGCACCATTAAGTAAAACAAATATTTTTATGTCATTGGATTTTAGTTTTGCCAA
The DNA here is from genome assembly GCA_041918415.1 of Bdellovibrionota bacterium. Taxonomy (GTDB): domain Bacteria; phylum Bdellovibrionota_G; class JALEGL01; order JALEGL01; family JALEGL01; genus JAYRVV01. Next base: position 452 of record JAYRVV010000282.1, read on the forward strand.
AAGCGCTTGAAACTTTGCAACATCTTTGACTTCATCCAAAACACTTTGCGAGATGACCAAAGCATCTTGGGCCTGGATTGGCCAAGGCATGACTTCATCAAAACGATGGCACACATCATCCATGCTGCTTTCAATGAAAGGAAGGTTTAAATCTTTGATCGATGTATCTTGATGGGCCAACATGCACATCTGCGTTTTGTTATACGTTTTCATTTTTCGTATTCTCAAGGCCAAAACAGGATGTTCATTTTCCAAGTTTTTTGTCATCAACACCATTCGTTTGGCATTTTCAAACTGCAAAGGAAACTGTCCAAGCATTTTTTGAGCATCCAAGTGGCGAATAAGTTCCAACGTGCTTTTTTTAATGTTCATGAACACTTTAAGTTTTGGATTCAGTTTCATGTAACTCTTAAGCAAGTAGGCTGTTTCATTGCAAAGGCTTTCATCCAGATAAACACCCACTTCTTGTGTCAGCATGGATTGCAACAATTGCTCTGGGCCAAATTGTTCGTTTTTGAGCACCATTTTCTTCAATCGATGTTTTGGGTTCATTTGATGGATGCTGTATCTTCCCTTGTCGCACAACCACCATTCATTGACCAATGGCTCAACCCTTGGTGTGAGTCTTATGACTTGATCATCTTTTTTCCAAACCTGAACGCTGCAAGCCAAAGAACATTGATCACAAACCGAATTGCATGTTTTCATCTCCCAAGGTCTTGCCTTGAATCGAAAATGCCTGCTGGTGAGTGCACCCACCGGACATAAATCAGCGTAATTACCTGTGAATTTGGACTGAAGTTTTTGCCCATTGGGTACAAAAATTTCGGATTTCGCAGCTCTGTTTTTAATTTGTAACTCTTCATATCCGGCAAGGTTTTTTCCAAACCTCACACAACGATCACACAGCACACATCTTTCTTTGTCCAAGATGATGTGATCGCCAATGATTTCGTGCTTTGCTTTGTGCAACTTTTGAAACGAAAATCTGGATGCCCCTTGACCTGAATCCAAGGTAAAATTCTGAAGTGGACACTCCCCACCCTTGTCGCAAAACGGACAGTCCAAAGGATGATTGAGTAAAAAAAACTCAAGCACGCCTTTTCTGGCCTTTTGACATTGCTCAGTTTGTGTCTTCACCACCATTCCTTCTTTGACAGGCACCGTACAGCTTGTGGCCAGCTTTGGCATGCCTTCAACATGCACCAAACACAAACGACAACTGCCCTGAACACCAATGCCGGGATGGTAGCAAAAATGTTCAACCATGTTTCCTGATCTGATCAAGGCCTGCAAAAGCGACTCTGAGCCTATGGCCGTAATTTCTTTGTCATTCACTTTAATTTTCACTTCACTCATCGGTCACATTCTCCCATCACAGGGTCAAGGCTTGCTATGATCGTAACAACATCCGCAATTTTATTGTTTGGAAGTAACTCTCCCAGCAAAGCCAAATTTGTAAACGAGGGCGACTTGATCCTTAAACGAAATGGTTTTGCATCTTCTTTTGAAACCACGTAAAAACCCAACTCACCTTTTGGTGATTCAATGCTGTGATAGGCCTGTCCTTTTGGAGGGCGAAATCCACTGCCGATAATTTTAAAATGGTAAATGAGATCTTCCATGCTGGTGTATACTTTTTCTTTAGAAGGCAACACCACACCTTTGACATCAGATGCAATGGGACCGTCTCCCATGTTTTTGGCTGCTTGTTTTAATATTTTAATTGATTCTCTCATTTCCAACATTCTGATCATGTATCGATCGTAGCAATCACCCTTTGTGCCAACGGGAATATCAAAATCAATCTCATCATACGCTAAATATGGATGCGCTTTTCTCAAATCAAACGGAACTCCACTTGCCCTTAAGATGGGACCGGTGATGCCGTAATCAAAACACATTTTTTGATCG
>JAYRVV010000283.1:0-2120 GCA_041918415.1 Bdellovibrionota bacterium
TAATGCTGTATCAAAATTTTTACTTAGTTCAAAGTCAATCTGATTGAGTACGTTTTCACAATCATTACGTTTGTAACCAAGATTCAAAAGGGCCGAGAGTGTTTGTTGTTTTAGATTTGATTTTAACTCAGTGATTTGAACACTTGGAATTTTCTTAACTTTATCAAACAATTCAACGACAACTTTTTGGGCCGTTTTTGTTCCAATACCTGGGCAGGCGCTGATGCGTTCATGGTCTTTGTATAAAATGGCTTGCTGTAAATCATGCATGCTTTGGGTTGACATCATGGACAGCGCTGTTTTTGTTCCGATGCCAGATACCGAAGTTAACATGAGAAAAAATTCCTTTTCAGCCACTGTTGTAAATCCATACAAGGATATGTTGTCTTCTCTGACGTGTGTGTGAATGTACAATGAACTGAAATCGATGCTTTGTTTGATCAACTCGAGTGTTTGCTTGGTGACAAACACTTCATACCCAACACCATGGCAATTGATCAGCACGCTGGTGTTTTGAATGAGTAAAACATTGCCTTCCAAGTAACCGATCATGTTGGCCCCACTTGTTTAATGGCATCTTGCTTGATCAATGCACGATTGATTCTTTGTGAATGTGTATGCTGATTCAGGTGACATAAAGCAACCGAAATGGCATCGGTTTGATCCAAGGATTTTATTGAACTTTCGTTGAGCGTTGGAAAGAGTCTGTACAACATCTTTGATATTTGATCCTTGCTTGCATGTCCATAGCCCACTGTGGCTCGTTTGATTTCCATGGGGCTGTATTCAAAAACCGGAATTTGTAATGTGCGAGCGGCCAAAATGGCGCTTGCCCTTGCGTGAGACAACAAGACGGTGGATCGAACATTTTTTGAATTAAACACCGATTCGATGGCCATGTGATGAGGTTGATGAAGGGTGATGATGTTGCGAATGGACTCAAAAATAAAGTGCAAGCGATCGCCAAGATTGTCTAAATGTTTGAGTTTAAAAACACCACTTTGGAGGTGTTGCATGTGATTGTCATGCTTTGAAATGATGCCATAACCGGTGAGTAAAGAACCAGGATCAATGCCTAAGACTTTCATTTCAATTGGCCATCTTTTCCATGATGGATTCGTCGATGTCAGCGTTGGTGTACACCCTTTGAACATCATCGTTATCTTCCAAAGCGTCAATCAATTTTAAAACAGCCATCGCATCGTCGCCGTTTACTTTGATCAGGTTTTTGGGTTTTTGTGTGATTTGAGCGAAATCCAAAACGTATGATTTGCCTTCCAAATAATTTTTTAATGCATAAAAATCTTTGATCTCGCAAGTGATGTCAAAATGACTGTCGGTTTCATGAATGTCCTTGGCTCCCAAGGTAAGGGTTTCTTCCATCAATGTGCTTTCATCAACCTTGCTCTTATCCAAAGAAAACAATCCAACATGTTCAAAATTCCATGCGACTGAACCTGGTTCACCAAAGTGACCATGGTTTTTTGCGAACAGATGGCGAATGTCAGCGGCTGTTCTGGTTTTGTTGTCGGTGACCACATCGACCAAAATCGCCACGGCACAGGGGCCATAGCCTTCGTAAGTTGACTCGACAAGGTTTTGACCTTCCAGCTCACCGGCGCCTTTTTTGATGGCACGCTCAATGTTTTCCTGAGGCATGTTTTGAGATCGGGCCATGACCAGGGCACTTTTGAGTCGATGATTTCCATCGATGCTGCTGCCGCCAATTCTTGAAGCGATGGTGATTTCGCGAATGAGCTTGGTGAAAATTTTGCCCTTTCTGGCATCGTTGACGCTTTTAAGACGCTTGATTTTGCTCCACTTGTTATGACCTGCCATTGCAACGCAAAAGTATCAAAACTTTATGTTTTTAACAACGAAACAAAGTCGTGTAGTATCGCCAAATCATGAAAATCACTGTGAATGCGCCATGCAAAATCAATTTGTTTTTGAAGGTTTTTGAGCGCATGCCAGATGGGTTTCATACGATGGAATCCATGATGGTCAAGGTGGGTTTTTATGATGTCATGCATTTTGATTTTAATGCCCCAAGTTTAAAAGTTGAAGTCGCCAATAAACCTAAGTTAAGTGGCCCAGACAATTTGGTTTATAAGGCCATA
>JAYRVV010000284.1:0-3785 GCA_041918415.1 Bdellovibrionota bacterium
GAGCCTTCAAAATGGCATGAAATGAAACTTCATCGTACAAAACATGATCGCAATTGCCATAATATTTTTTAAACCTTTCGATCAATCGATTGGTTGTCGGGCTGGTGATGGTGTTTGAGAGCAGTCGAATGGATTTGTTTTGACCTTTAAGATCCTTAAGTACTTTAAGAACTTTTTGATCCATCTCATTCCAAGACACTTTCATTTGATCGATGCTGGGATGTTTAGCCCTGGCACCATCATACAGATCAAGAACGCTGGCTTGCCCTAAAGCACATAAACCACCTTTCGTTAACACGGATGCACTGCTGCCTTCCACCTTAATGGGCCTTGTATCCCTGACCTTAATCGTGATTGCACAAGCACTTGTACAAGCCAGGCATGTTGAGGCGTACCAATATGATTTTCCTGGAACTACTTGCTCAGGAGCAATCAAAATGGGAATGGCCTTTTCAACAGGCATCTTGAAACAGGAAAGCATCGATCCAGCAAAACCAAATCCCATGGATTTTAAAAATCCCCTTCGACTAAACGACATGCCCTCAGCGAAAAACCCATCCGTTTTTTCAAAAGCCGGAAGCTTCGTCTTTTCATCTAAACTCATCCAAAATTGTTTTTTTTCTTCGTTCATCTCTTTCCTCAATAGTGACATTTCGCACAGTCAAGACCACCGAGTAATTTTGGTGATTTTGATTCATGACCGCCCACATTGTTTTTACGATGGCAATCTATGCACCACCCCATGGTTTGATGACTGATCTGCTCCACGCGTGCCATCTTTTCAACATTTCCGTGACATTCTTGACAGGCCACTTTTCCAACCACAACATGTTGGGCATGATTAAAATAAACAAAATCAGATAAGCGATGAACTTTTATCCACTCAATGGATTGTTTGGCCTCCATCGCATTTTTAATTTTTTTAATTTCAGCAGAGTCTTTTTTTATTTGTGTGTGACAGTTCATGCAAAGATTTAAGGGAGGAATTGAGGCGTGTCTGCTTTTACGTGCTGAGTAATGACAATACAAACATGAAATTTCATTATCCAATGCATGCACCTTATGCGAAAAAGCAATGGGCTGAACAGGCCTGTATCCTTGATTGGAATCAACAGCTTTGGCCATGTTGACAACTTTGCCCAGTCCAAAATAAGCCGCAAAACACAACACAACACATACAACCCATTTCAATTGAGTTTTAGTCTTCATGCCAAATCACTGCCTTCATCATGATTTCGCTTTTTCTCTCTTGTTCCAAACAACCAATTGATAAGGTCTCCAAAGATAGGGTATGGGCAATATCAAGAAGTGAACCAGTCTTGTGAAAGGTAAAAGACCAATCATGAAAAATGCGTTGATGATGTGAACCTTCACTATCCACGGCATATCCATCACCAAAGCAACATTCGGGTTAAGTAAAAATAACGATTTTAAGTATGGCACCAACACGGCCGCATACCATGAGCTTCCCCATCTTAATGTCAAAGCGATCATCAAACCAGAGCCAACCTGCACAAGCAAAACCAAAAGAACAATCAAGTCCATCACCGTGGTGACAGCCTTCACGCGTGCGTTGGTTAGCCTTCGATAAATCAGCATGATGATGCCCACAAACGCCAAAAGTCCTCCCACCAAAGCGCTAACTTCTAAAATCAGCAATCGAATGGAGACTTGGTTCCAAAGTAGAATTGTTTTTGGAAATAAAAACGCCACAAAGTGCCCCAGCAGTACAAACAAAATGCCGTAGTGCCAAGGCACAGACCCCCAGAACAACTTCTTACTTTCTAAAAATTCAGACGATAGTGATGAAAATTTATAACTGCTGGTTACAAAACGCCAAATGGAAGCCACCAACTCAACCGCAACAACAACATAGGGCAGTATTGCAAAAAAGATTAAATCGGTTGACATGCTACCTCCTTATCCAAGACAGGTAAAAAAGTTGGCACATCAGCATCTTTCATGTCGAATGTTCTTCCTAAAACTTTTTTGGTGAGCATGATGCACTTTTTAAAAACACTGTTTGAATGAAGCAAACTGTCCTGCATTTTAATCAGTGCAGGATACACAATATGAAAAACCAAACTCGTTGCATCTTGATGATCCAATTTCTCAATCAATTTAAGTATGTTAGGTAAGTGATCAGGCAACTCACAACCACAATCGACGCCGTTCTCGCGATGCAACCTTATCAAGTGGGCCATGAATTGGCCTCGTTTATAGTCTTCACCAAAAAGCAAATACCCAACATCCAAGCAGCACGGTGCTTGAACATCAAAAGTGGCCATGTACATCTCTTCCAATTCTTCGATGGGTTTACTTTTGAGATCTTCAATCAAAGCATCAAACATAACCAATTCTTCTTGAACAAAACCAAGGCTTTGCCCATTGCTTTGTGTGATGAATTCAAGATCTTGAACTGTTGGGTACTTCAAAAGTATTTCTAAAAATCCAAATGTTGTTTTTTGCAATTCGTTCATGCTCACAACCCCCTACTTGGCGCATCCCTAAAACCAAATCCGGATTCTCCCTTGTGCTGATCTGTGGCACGTAAAAGCTCAATGGCTTCTTCTCGGTGCATGGCAGGTATCACAAACCGTTCATCAAACGGAGCGATGGACGTTAAATGGTAGACCTTGTTGGCGATTCGCTCATCGTACTGTACTTCCTTAAGCAATTTCTGAGCATCATTGAGTATACTTTCTTTTGCTGTGACGGCTCTTCGATAATATCGAATGGCCATCATTTTCTTAAGCACATCTCGAATCAAGCCTTCATTACCTATTGAAAAAAGTGAAGCCAGGTACTTAATGGGCATACGCATTTTTTCTACGCTGTAGAAAAATTGATCCAAAGCATGTTGGTATGTGTCCCCTGTAAGGCTTCCCATCACCGGCAGTAAGGGTGGAACGTAAAACAACATGGGCAATGTTCGGTATTCTGCGTGCAAGGGAAGCGCCAAGCCCCATTCCTTCACAAACTGATAAACGGGTGATTTTTGTGCAGCATCGATCACGCTTTCATGAACACCGTTCTTAAGGGCTTTGGCGATCACCTCTGGATCAAATGGATTCAAAATCATCTCCCTTTGCTTGTCGATGATTTGAGATTCATCACAGCTTGCGGTTTCTTTGATACGATCGGCATCGTAAAGCAAAACCCCAAGGTATCGAATGCGCCCGACACAAGAATGCATACAGGCCGGAACTTGTCCAGTTTCAAGTCTTGGGTAGCACAAAACACATTTTTCTGATTTTCCTGTGTTCCAGTTGTAATAAGTTTTTTTGTAAGGACAAGCGGTCACGCACATACGCCAGGCCCTGCATTTTTCTTGATTGATGAGAACCACGCCGTCTTCTCCCCTTTTATAAATGGCACCCGAAGGACAGGCGGCCACACAGGAAGCATTCAAGCAGTGGTTGCATATTCTGGGAAGGTAAAACATCACCAAACGCTGAACTTGAAAAAGAGCTTCTCTTTCCTGCGCTGTAAGTGACTCAAGGTTTGGGTCTTTTCTTGCGTACTCTGGAGAGCCACCCAAATCATCATCCCAATTGGGACCTGACTTAATGTCGATGTGTTCGCCCGTGACCAAGGAAATGGCTTTGGCGATGGGCTGATCATCTTGCTCTTTAGACGTAAACAAATTTTCATATTGGTACGTCCAGGGTTCGTAGTAATCATCCAATATGGGAAGACTCGGATTGTGAAATATGTTTTTAAGACCCCTGTATCGACCCACACCCTTTAGCTCAATACCTTTTGTGGTTTTGACCCACCCTCCA
>JAYRVV010000285.1:0-2441 GCA_041918415.1 Bdellovibrionota bacterium
TGATTCGGGTGTAAAAAGTGTGGTTGAATGTGCCAACAATAACCATCATGCTTATTCTTTGAAAAACAAAGACATGTTTTATGCACGAAACATCGTTTACGTTGATGATGGCATGTGCTTTGATGTTTATGACAAAAATGTTTTTTTGGTGCATGTCAAAACACGGTTGATTGGGACACATTCGGTTTACAATGTGTTGGCTTGTTTGTGTTTGTGTCGTGCCTTGGGCTTTGATCTTAAGGTTTGTGCCAAGGCGGTTTCAAAATTTCGTGGCGTTAGACGAAGGCAAGAACTCATTGGTTGTAAAGCTGGTGTGAGGGTGTACGATGATTTTGCCCATCATCCAAATGCAGTTGCCTACACCTTGGATGGGTTTAAGCATTTGACAACAAAGCCTGGTCGATTGATCGCGGTTTTTGAGCCTAGATCCAACACATCACGAAGAAAAATTTTTCAAAAGGAATGGCCCAATGCCTTTTTAAAAGCAGACCAAGTGTTGTTTGCGCCTGTATTTAAAAAAAACGATCAACTTCAATCCAGCGATGAGCTTGATTTATCTGAGGTGGTGGATGATCTTAAAGGCCAAAATGTTCTGGCAAGCATTGCCAAAGATGATCAAGCCATATTGACCGAACTTTTAACCACCTTAAAAGAAGGTGATGTCTGTGTATTTATGAGTAATGGTGCTTTTGGTAACTTACCCAGAAGACTATTTGAAGCATTAAGGTAAGACCTCGTTATTTTAGTCAGGCCTGAAAAAGTACCATCTGCTTCGTTACCTTCGGCCAAATCGTCCTCAATGGACTTAAGAGTCCACCTCCGGGCGATTTAGCCTCAAAGCCTCGCATCTGGCACTTTTTGAGGCCCTCTAGAATTTGCAAAGTATAATCAAGAAATTGTCAAAACCTTGCAAATAATTTGACCCTTTTTTCTTCCAAAATCCAAGATACAAGCCTTTCATTGATTTTTTCAGGGACGATTATTTTAAAACAAAAATCCCTCACATGAATCTTTGGGCATGTTTGTGTTTATGCCAACCCCATATCCATTGGAACAAATGAGCAACAGCCAATCTAAATGAATGTTGTAAAAGAGTTAAAAATATCAATGGGTTAATACAATTTAATAATATTTGATTATTAGTATTCCAAAATGTTATACTTTTTGTCCATATGTATATTAGATTATTAAAAACACCCAAACAGAGCTTTTTTCTTCTTGGTCCACGTGGGGTAGGAAAATCCTCGTGGCTTAAAAGCAACTTTCAAGATGCGATGTATGTGGACTTACTGGATTCATCCTATTACACACACCTATTAGCCAATCCAAAACGGATTGAAAATATAATTCCAAAGCATCACAAAGGGTGGGTGCTCATTGATGAAATTCAAAAAATTCCCATGTTGCTTAATGAGGTACATCGATTAATTGAAAAAAGAAAACTTTATTTTGCCTTGACGGGTTCAAGTAGTCGATCGCTTAGAAAAAAGGGTGTCAATTTATTGGGAGGGCGTGCCCTAACATACAACATGTTTCCTTTAACAGCATGTGAGCTGGCGAAAGATTTTAATTTAAAAAGAGCGCTTGAGTTTGGAACTTTACCACTTTCGATTCAATCGGATGATCCAAAGAAATTTTTACAAAGTTATCTGCAAACCTATCTTCGTGAAGAAGTTATGCAAGAGGGACTGATACGCCAATTGTCCAGTTTTGCACGCTTTTTGGAAACAGCGAGTTTTTCACAAGGTGGGGTCATCAATCACAGTGAAATTGCAAGAGAAGCGAATGTAAACAGAAAAACAGTTGAAGGTTATTTTACAATTCTTGAAGACTTGATGTTGTGTAAATTAGTGCCTGTCTTTACGAAGCGAGCAAAAAGAGAAATGATTAACAAATGCAAATTTTATTTTTTTGATGCCGGCGTTTTTAATACGATCCGACCCAAAGGTCCTCTGGACATTGCATCTGAACTGACTGGCCCGTCGCTGGAAACGTTGGTGCTGAATGAATTGAGTGCACTCAATCATTATGGCAATGGCGATTACTCAATTTACTATTGGAGGACAAAGCAAAAACAAGAAGTTGATTTTATTTTGTATGGTCCTAAAGGATTTTGGGCGCTTGAAGTAAAAAGCAGTTCAAAAGTACGCGATTCTGATTTAACAGGGCTTCGATTGTTTTTAAAAGATTATCCGCAGGCTAAAGGTGTATGTGTGTATGCAGGAGATGAGATGATTCAAAGTGAAAACATTGAATTTTTGCCCATCAATCAGTTTTTTAATTCTGCTGGTGTGAAATTTTTTAACGGTCACTTAAAGGGACTGTCGACGATTTAGGAAGCAGAAGACAGTAGACGTGGTTCAAGCACAAAAATCTGAGTGTGGATTTTGTGGAGACGGGCTACGTTTCTTTGCCTTGAATAAGCAATCATCAACACGCCA
>JAYRVV010000286.1:0-2515 GCA_041918415.1 Bdellovibrionota bacterium
AAAGGTAATTTTTTAGCTGTGGGCAGAGACTTAAAAGACCGATAGGGTATCGTGCTCACCATCAGTATTGACAACAAATAAGTTAAAAATAAAATGATCCACTGGACTTCAAACATGGACACCCACTCTGATCCTTTGATCACCTGTCCCTCCCATATCAGCACAGATCCCACCAACATCATGGCCGCCATGGGAATGGGCAATCCTTGAAAATAACTTTTTTCAACGTTTAAAGATTGAACATTAAACCTGGCCAACCTCAAAGCCCCGCAGGCCAAGTATAAAAACACAGCGATCCAACCGGCTCGTCCCATGGATCTTAAGCCCCACAAGTAGATCATGATGCTGGGAGCAACCCCGAACGAAACCACATCGGCCAATGAATCGTATTCAAGTCCAAAGCGGCTGGCGCTGTTGGTTTTACGTGCAACACGACCATCGATCATGTCAAATATTGCTGCCACGAAAATCAATATCGCACAGGTCTTGTAATTGTCTCTGTTGTAGATGGTGATCATGATGGCTTGAATGATGGCCATGAATCCAAACAGCAAATTTGCCGTTGTAAAAAGATTGGGCAGTATGTAAACACCTTTGTGAATACCCCTCATGTCACTGCCTTTTAGCCAACATGCTTTGCCCACCCTTAACTTTATCGTCAAGCTTCACTTTGACATCAAAATGCATGGGCAAATAAACATCAACACGAGAACCAAAACGAATCAATCCGTACTTTTGACCTTTTTGAACCGACATGTTCTCATTCACTTCAGTCATGATTCTTCTTGCAATCAAGCCTGCAATTTGCACAAAAACAATTCTTTCATTTTGATGTGTTTTTAAAAACAAGGCGTTTTGCTCGTTGTCCATTGAGGCTTTGGGTCGATTGGCCGCAATGAACTTTCCCTTGTTGTACACAATTTTTTCTATGACACCATCCATGACGATGCGATTGATGTGCACGTTAAACACCGACATAAAAATAGACACCTTGGTCACTTGTTCATCACAAAATCTTGGATAAATTCCTTTTGAAATTTCTATCACGCGACCATCCGCTGGGCTGACCAAAACATCTTGATCGTTAGGAATCGTTCGATTTGGATCTCTAAAAAACCAAAGCACCCATGCTGACAATATTGAAAACAAAACCGCCAAGCCAATGATAGAAAAATACAATGACAAAAACAAAGGTATCAACGAGATGAAAAAAAATCTGTAACCTTCAAGACATATTTTTAAAAGGCTTTGTACTTCCTGATCTTTTGAAAATGTTTTTCTCTCTAACGCTTGATTTTCATGCATTGACTTGAGTCTTGCTCATCATGGCAATGAGATCCTTTTTATGTAATTTCATTTTTTGGAGTGATTTTTTTTGTAGCTGTTCGTTGTCAGTTAAATATTTTTTTGCATTGAGCATGGTGAGTTCTCGTTCGAGTTTTTGGTGTTCCCTCATCAATTTTTGGATTTCAAATGAATCACTGAAAAGCGATTTTGTGTTTTTTACGGATTGTACATACTTTTGCGCCATGCCTCTCCTTTTTTCTCTAGGGTTTATATTTTTCGCGATTCTAGCACAAAACATTTTAAAATTTCCTAGTTTTTTGATTTTTTCAAGTCATATGATTTGGCTCAAAAATGTCCCATTTGCCTATAATTTTCTCAGACTTCCATAATATTATTCCTAATATAATTAAGTACTTATAAATATAAACTGGGCATGTATTTTGCAATACATTCAAAGCGATGCAGCAGATTTGTCAAACATGTAACAAAGCTTTCAATGCAGGCAATCAGACAAAATCCGTCTCTAATAAGCCCGCATCCTTAGGCCTCATGAACCGTTTGACATGCAAAACGTGCAACGTTTTGGAACCCACCGTCATCCACAATTTTGAAGACTTGGAAAAAACTCAGGTGGATCATGACTTGCTTGAAGCCACATTCAAAGAAATCGATTTGGATAAAACCCAAAAGCGAGCGTTTAGAATTTTACCCAACCCATTGATTGATCCCGTGTACACCAATAAAAAAACTCAAAAAAAGAAAAAGCCTAACTGGTTAAAAATAATCACAGGTGGACTTTTGCTCATCATACTTTGTTTTTCACCATTTCTTTTACCCCAAAGAAATATTGGCAAAACGGCACTTCGTCCAAGCATTGAAAAACATATTTCACAAACATTTAAAAAACACATGGGTGGACCTTTACAAGATATTTTACTTCAAGAGCAGTCTTTAAGTATTAAAGACATCATACTGCCCGATCAGAGCGTTGAAAATTTCCTTGATCTTCCATCTTTAAAAACCTTAAGCTCAGGATATGGTGTCAGACTTGATCCATTTGAAAAGAAAATGGCGTTTCATGCTGGCATCGATTTTGACAAACCCATGGGCTCAAACGTGAATTCTGCGTTGGATGGAAAAGTTGTGCATGCATCCCGATATGGAAAATATGGAAATTTAATTCGCATCAAGCATCACAAACATTACGAAACACGTTACGCACATTTAT
>JAYRVV010000287.1:0-3391 GCA_041918415.1 Bdellovibrionota bacterium
GGCGCGCACTTGAGCCTGCTGTAAATTTTTGGTTGTTAAAATGCCATTGGAAACCGCCACCCGTGTTTGCAGCGCAACCGTTTGCAAAGCAGAAAAAACACTGTTGGCAATATAAGCATGATGATCCGTTTCTCCCTGTACGATGCATCCAATGGGTACAATGGCATCATATTGACCGCTTTGAGCCAGTTTCATCGCAGCCTGAGCAAGCTCTTGGGCGCCGCTGACATGAAACACAGCAGCCTTGGTAAGATCATGGTCCAACAAACATTGATGTGCACTTTCAACCATGGTGTTGACAACATCTTGATGCCAAGAAAATGTGGCCACAATGCCCACGCGCGTTGGCATGAGCGCTCGGTCTAACTTTTTAAATGTTGATTCAGTTTTCATGATTCAATAATTTTTAATAAATGACCCATTCGATCACGTTTTGTTTTTAAATATTTTTCATTTTGTGAATTGGGTTTAATTTCAAGTGAAATTTGCTTGCTCACGGTTAATCCAAAACCCTCAAGTCCTGCAATTTTTCTTGGGTTGTTACTTAAAAGGTGCATTTGGCCAACACCCAAGTGTTTTAATATTTGTGCACCCACACCGTATTCACGCAAATCCATTTTAAATCCCAGTTTTTCATTGGCCGACACAGTGTCTTCACCTTGATCTTGTAAATTGTAAGCTTTGATTTTGTTCACAAGCCCAATGCCTCTCCCTTCTTGCCTTAAATACAAAAGCACACCTTGATCGGCTTTAGATATTAATTCGATGGCTTTTTGCAATTGTTCTTGGCAGTCGCAGCGCAGAGAACCCAACACGTCACCGGTAAAACATTCTGAGTGGACACGGACCAACGTGGGCGCGTTTGGACGGATGGGTCCCTTCACAAGCGCGACATGTTGAAATTGATCCAATTTGCTTTTAAAAATTTTAATTTCAAATTGATTTGAATAGCGATTGGGCAAGGGGCTTGAAGCCAATTCATCTATCAACGATTCTTTTTGCAATCGATAGGCAATCAAATCAGCGATGGTGACAATGGGGATATCATGCAGTTTAGAAAATTTTTTCAAATCATCCATGCGAGCCATGGTTCCATCTTCATTCATGATTTCACATATAACGGCCGCAGGTTTCAAACCCGCGAGCCTGGCCAAATCCACCGAGCCTTCGGTTTGTCCAGATCGTACAAGCACTCCACCTTCTCGCGCTTGAAGTGGAAAGACATGTCCAGGCTTAGCCAAGTCACCGGGCTTGGTGTTGTCATCAATGGCCGTTAAAATTGTGTGCGCACGGTCATGCGCAGAAATGCCAGTTGAGACGCCGCGCTTGGCCTCGATGGAAACAGTAAACGCTGTTGAAAATTGACTGGTGTTGTCGTTCACCATCAATGGAAGTTGCAATTGCTCACAGCATTCTTTGGTTAAACTTAAGCAAATCAAACCTCTGGCATGCGTGGCCATGAAGTTAATGATTTGTGCACTGACATTTTGAGCGGCACATACCAGGTCACCCTCGTTTTCACGATCTTCATCATCAACCAGAATGATCATTTTACCTTGTTGAATATGCAAAATTGCGTTTTCAATGGATTCAATCACAAGACATTCTCCATATATGGATTTTTATTCACAACGTATTTGGCCAGCAAATCAAATTCAACGTTCACGCCATCACCAATTTGTTTTTGTCCCAGTGTTGTTTTTTCCAAAGTGATGGGAATCAAATGAACGTGAACGTTATTTTCTTCAATGTGATTGACCGTCAAGCTTATGCCATCGATGGCGATCGACCCTTTAAATGCCACCCATGGTGTGAACTGAGGTTTGATTTCAAAAATCATTTGTTTTGTTTGGTCAGGAAAACTTTTGATGCTGACAATACGTGCAACGCCATCCACATGCCCAGTGACAAGATGTCCATCAAGTCGATCAGACAATTGCATGGCACGCTCTACGTTGAGTTTGTCTTTCGGTTGTAATTTCAAAAAAGTGGTGCACGAAAGGGTTTGTGGTGAAACATCAAAGGTCATGGATTCGTTGTCAAAATCACTAACCGAAAGGCAGCAACCATTGATGGAAATGCTTTGCCCATGCTTGACCTCAAAAGGGCGGCTCACCGTTAGTTTGGAACCATTCCAACGGATGACAAACGATTGATTTTCAATGATGCCCGTGAACACAAGGACAAAGCTTATAGCAAATTGTTTTTATGAAAGAAAGGGGCAAATGAGGTCCAGCGAAAAAAATGTAAGTTATTGTTTTTTATAAATAATTTGTGTGTCTAAGCGAGTGCTTATGGTTTTGATTTTTTTTAATGTGCAAAGGGATTCTTGATTAAACACCACATGGTTTGTGGATAAGGCAAGGTGCTCGTGGCTTTGTATGAGCACAAAATGATCCAAAGCACTTTCGTTTAAGGCTTGTGAGAGTGTTTGCTTTCCGCCCTCCACAAGTAAGGATTCATATCCCAAGTTAGACAAAACATTTTTGATTTGAGTAAAGACGGGTTTTGAAAAATCGATGGGGATGTAATCCAAGTGATCTAGATTTTGAATGGGCTTTGCATAGCTCGCATCATAAAAAATAATCTTTTTTCGAGAATCTAAAAAAGCTGGTGTGTTTAAATTCACCGACAAGGTTTTGGAAATCACTGCCAGTGACGGGGTGAGATGACAAAATCGGCCTCTAATCGTCAAACGCGGTCTATCGATGTTGATGGTTTTTGCGCCCACCAAAATAAGCTGCGATTGTGCGCGAAGCTTCATGCTGGTGTTTTCTCGAAGTGGGTTTGAAATCAACAGCCTTTGATGGCGTTCACCCATGATCCAGTTTTTTGTCACGGCCAATTTGGCTCTGACAAATGGTTTTTGTTTTGTGATGTTATGAAAAAAAACAGCATTCAATCGTTTGGCTTTTTCCTCTTCGATGCCCACAACAATATTGAGACCTATGGATTTTAAGAAAGCAATTCCTTGACCATTGACTTTTGGGTTTGGGTCTTTTGTGGCCACAACAATGGTTTTGACTTTGGATTGCACAATGGACTGTGTGCAAGGTGGGGTTTGCCCAAAATGATGGCAGGGTTCAAGCGTGACAAACAGTGTGCCACCTTGCGCTTTGGATCCAGCTTGTTTGAGTGCCAAAACCTCGGCATGTGCATGACCCGCCTTTTGATGAAAGCCCTGACCCACGCACCTTCCATATGCATCCAAAACAATTGCACCCACGATGGGATTTGGAAATGTTTGACCCAAAGCTTTTTGGGCTAAAGCTAAAGCCCGTGTCATCCAAAATGAAGGGTTCATTCAAACTGAATTATCAGGTTTTATAAAATTAAATGAGAAAATTAACGACGTTGCTTGACTTGATTTAGAACAAAATCCGTACAATCA
>JAYRVV010000288.1:0-6535 GCA_041918415.1 Bdellovibrionota bacterium
ATTTTTTGCCACACATGGTTAGTGCCAACCAACTTACAATCAACCATGGTTTTTTTTAAACCAAACGTAAGCGTCCTGGATGAGTGTTTTAAGGTCACTGCGAATGGGCTGCCAGTTAAACTTGGCTTTGGCTTTTGCAAAACTTGCAACCAAGCGAGCAGGATCCCCAGGTCTTCGTGTACCAAACACAAAAGGCACCTTTTGATTTGCAACGTGTTCAATCATCCGTACCACCTCCAAATTCGTATAACCTTGGCCCAAACCGAGGTTAAAAACATCACTGTTTGCGCCCTCTTTGAGATAGGCCAAGAGCCCCTCATGCGCATTCGCTAAATCATTCACATGAATGTAATCACGCTCACACGTTCCATCTCTCGTGGGGTAATCCTGTCCGAAAATTTGCAGGTCTTGACCCCTAAAAAGCGCTAAAATTGCATTTGGAATCAGATGCGTTTCGGGATCATGCGATTCGCCAATTTCACCTTCGGGATCCGATCCAGCCACATTAAAATAGCGCACAATGCCATATTTGAGACGATGCGCTGTAAAAAGTTTCATGAGGTTGAGTTCACACTGAAGCTTGCTGATGCCATAGGGATTGATGGGCTTTTGGGGGTGCTCCTCAGTGATCGGAATTAAACTGGGTTCACCGTAGGTTGCTGCCGTTGATGAAAACACCAGATGCGTAACACCAGCTTCAACCAAGTTTTCAAACAACACTTTTGATTTCATCACATTGTTTTGCATGTAAAGTTCTGGTTTAAGAACCGATTCGGCGACCAAACACAACGCTGCACAATGAATGACATCGCGAAGATTGTTTTCTTTTACAAACTCTTTTACACGCGAATCACTGATATCAGCTTTTAAAAAACTTTTAAGATACTTTTTAAGCGCTTTAGGGGGATCGCATTGATCCAATCCATACACACTTACATTTTTTTTGCTTAAATACTTAACCGTGTGTGAACCCACAAAGCCGGACGAACCGGTAACCAATACTTTTTCAATCATGCGTCTTGTAAAACATACTTTCGCGCTCTTGTGAAATGTTTTGCTTTCAACAGCCCATTTTCTTTTAAATCCCTCTGTGCCTGACGAACAGACACACAATCGTTTAAAATTTTTCGATACAGCCTAATCGAGATTGATTTGTTTTTCATAAGATATGCATCCAAAAGCATACGTCTCTTGGCTTTGTCCATGTACGTCTTAAAATTACTTCGACGCAAACTGTGCCGTGATAAAAAACCCCATTTTAAAAATGGTTTTAAACTTTGTTTGGCATCTTCAAACGCACTTTTTGAACCCAAAGGTCGATTGATGAAAAACAGCTGTAAGGGGAGCGGTTTTACATTGTATAAAACACAGTTTTTCCAAGATTCAAATCTCTTTCTTTTTTCAGGTTGAACACACACCTGCTCCAACAAGACCGCCAAAGAGGCTGGCCATGCTTGCTTTAACAATGCATTGTTAAGTTCAATTGGGTTAAAGGCATCAAACGATTGCTCAAGATAGGAAATTAGAATCTCACCCAACCGTGGGTCATACCGTGCCCATTGACTGGCTCGCACCACATCATTCGGTTTAATTGTTTTAGAAAAAAATAATTCATAAAGTTGTTTAAGTTGTTTTTCGTTTGGAATAATGCTCATCACAAACACGCATCCACAACTTCGTTTAGAAAATCCATGGCTTCATCGGCCAAAGCAATACCTTTCAATTTTAAATTTTCTAAATGTTTTTCAACAAAATGAACATCAGCACCCTTTTTAATCAAAGCCTTCGCATGTGAAAAATCTTTAGGTCGATGGGCAAAACACTTCATGATGAGTAAATCCTCTTTCCCAAGTGCAAACGCATGAACACATCGACCTTGAAAGACAGATACAAGACGCGATTGATAATCATTTGGAAGTGAATAAGAAAAAGATACAAAATAGGTGTTTAACCACGAAGGGCTGATACCGATTCTTTTTGATACAGTTTTGACCAATTGATCCAACTCACTTAGCTCAATTCCTTTTGGATAAGCATCAATATCTTGGGTACCTAAGGGGAAAGAATAGGCCATCACCATCGCGCCCCCGCCACCCACAATCAAATCAAATGGCTGATTTGAAATTTCATCCAATGCCTTGAGAGCGGCATGCATACTTTTTTTATTGAGATCTTTCAAAACATGTCTATTCTACGACATTTATATAAATGTCGCAATAAGTGATTTATGTGTAAAATCAGATGGTTATCAAGTCATCTCTGAAGAAATCAACGATAGACTTCTACCTTAAGTTTCAGGAGAAAAGAGGGGCGAATCATTTGCAAAGTTTTAGCTATTTATTTGTTTAAACCTTGCGAATTCTAGAGGGCCTCAAAAAGTGCCAGATGCGAGGCGCTGATGCCAAATCGCCCGGAGGTGGACTTTTAGTCCATTGAGGACGATTTGGCTGAGGGCAACGAAGCAGATGGTACTTTTTCAGGTCCGACTATCTACCTATCGAATGATACGCAACACCCAGTTTTGAAAGCTCTTGGGGGTTGTAAAGATTACGTCCATCAAATAAAATCGCCGATTTCATTCTCTCTTTAATGTGCACAAAATCGGGGTTTCTAAATCGATTCCACTCTGTTAAAACACACAGCGCATCGGCACCTTCAAGCGCATCGTATGCATGGGCGGCATACATGATTTTTTCTTCATAGATTTTTTTTACGTTTGACATTGCTTCTGGATCAAACACACAGACCTGTGCCCCCAATTGCAACAGCCTATCCAACACATACAGTGCGGGGCTTTCTCTGACATCATCTGTTTTGGCCTTAAAGCTTAAACCCCACAGTGCAATTTTTTTGTTTTGTACATTATGCAATACAGACAAAATCTTTTGCACAAAATTTTCCTTTTGAAACTCATTGCCATCCAACGTCGCTTTAAGCAGCGGTGATTGAACTTGGTTTTTTTGGCAAAGCGAATTGAGTGCGCGAACATCCTTTGGAAAACACGAACCACCAAAACCCACACTTGGAAATAAATACTGCATACCAATGCGCTTATCGTGACCAACGGCTTCGCGAACGTGATTCATGTTGGCTCCCACTTTTTCACTTAACCTTGAAATTTCATTGATCAAACTGATTCGACAAGCCAGCATTGCGTTCGCAGTGTATTTGGCCAGCTCAGCTGATTTTCTATCCATAAACAAAATGGGATTACCCGTTCGAACAAATGGTTCATATAAAGTACGAAAGATTTTTTTCAAATCTTCATTGTCAAGACCCACAACCACACGATCGGGCATCAAGCAATCCTGAACCGCCGAGCCCTCCCTTAAAAACTCAGGATTGGAAACAACTTCTAAATCCGGACGTTTCATTTCAAGCGAAATGGCCTTTGCGTGGTCACAGGTGCCAACTGGTACGGTGCTTTTAATCACCACCAAAGCATTCTTTGGTGCAAGTTTAGCAACCGTTTTAACAACATTGTAAACATAATCCAAATTGGCAGATCCATCTTGACTCGAGGGGGTCCCCACACAAACAAAGATCAGCGTGTGCTTAGAAATTTCTTCATCAACATTGTGTGAAAATCGTAATTTTTTTTCCTTCATTTGCTCAGCAACCATGTTGCTTAAAGAAGGTTCAAAAAAAGGAACTTGTCCTTTTTGCAGCGATTCAATCTTTCTTTGATCAAGATCAAGACACACAACATTGTTTCCCGTTTCAGCAAAACAAGTGCCCGTGACAAGACCCACATAACCCGTACCTACAACCGCGATGTTCACTTTATTTCCTTCAATGCTTTTTCGTAGATGTCTTCAAACGATTTAAGTGTTTTTCTTAAATCTGACACTGTTTTTAAATCCACGCTTTGCTTTGCTTTCATTGATAAGACCAAAAGGTTATGTAGTGTTTTAAGTTGGTCAATATACGAGGGCATTGTTTCTTTTATTCTTTGGGTTAGAAAATACTCGCTCACAATCTTTTGAATATGTCCTGCATGCTCCTCTTTGCTTACAACCCACCTGACAAATTGATGTTGATCTTGCACCTTGTCTTTAGAAAGCTTGGCCAATTCGTTCATTGATTTTTCAATCGTTTGGATGTGCTCTTCAATCAAGTGAATGCGCATGTGATCATCGTAAATGCCACAGGGAATTTGACAATGTGCAAAAGATTTTGAAAAGAATAATAAAAAAACGTTAAATATCAGTAGGTTAAGTGATGATGCTTTCTTTTCGTATCGTTTCATTCAAGTCTCCCTTTTGCCCCTTTACATTCTTAAAAAACGAACTATATTTGTGCACCATGAACACACTAAAAACAACTTTTTTGATGGCATTGATGACTGTTTTATTCCTTGTGGTGGGCAAATCCCTTGGTGGTGATCAAGGAATGAAAATGGCTTTTGGTTTGGCCATTGTCATGAATTTTTTCTCTTATTGGTTTAGCGACAAGCTTGTTCTTAAAATGTATGGCGCGAAAGAAGTGAACGAATCAGAAGCCCCGCAGCTTTATGCCATGGTTCGAAGGCTCGCACAAAAAGGTGAATTACCCATGCCCAAAGTCTACATTGTCCAAAATCCAACGCCAAACGCTTTTGCAACCGGCCGAAGCCCCAATCACGCAGCGGTCGCTGTGACCACAGGAATATTAAATCTTTTAAACAATGATGAACTTTCAGGTGTTGTCGGTCACGAATTATCACACATTCGAAATCGTGACACTTTAATCGGAACCATCGCCGCCACGTTTGCAGGAGCAATTGCCATGCTCGCCAACTTGGCCCACTATGCGGCTTTGTTTGGAGGACACCGAAGCGATGAAAATCGTCGCGGCGGTCACCCATTGATTTTTATGCTTTCGCTCATTTTTGCACCCATTGCAGCCACGCTTATTCAGATGGCCATTTCCAGATCCCGTGAGTATATGGCCGATCGAGGTGGCGCAAAGCTGTGCGGAAACCCCATGGCTTTGGCACGCGCATTGGATAAACTACAACGAGGCGCAGTGAACATGCCCATGGATGCCAAGCCTTCCACCGCCCACATGTTCATCGTCAATCCATTATCGGGCTTAAGAGGCTTGACTTCACTTTTTCGAACGCACCCTTTAACTGAAGAGCGCATCAAACGCTTAGAAGAAATGGCCCGAACCGGAATGGCTGCTTGAATAGGGGCGTCTAAAACAGTTTTTTGATGGAGTCTTTAAGCGCGTCCTTTGTGCTTTTTTGAGGTGGTTTTGGTAAAACATTTTCCAATTTTTTACCTACATTTTTCTTCACTTCTTCTTTGGCCTTGGATTGAAGTTTGCTTTTTTGCTCATTCACTTCTTGCGCCAATTGATTTTTTAAATGTGTCTCAAGCGTTGAGGTTAGCATGGAAGATTGCAAACTTAAATCTGGCGAAAGCGCAGCACCCGTAACTTTAAACGGCAACGACAAAGATTTTGCATTCATGCCCATCCACTTTGTCAACAAGGGATTTGACAATTTACTTTCAAGGCCAGGCACCCAACTTGATGGGACATCGATGTTTAAATTCATATCCAAGTCTCCCGAAAGGCTCTGTGCACCTGAAATATCAAATTTTAAATCGTTAAACTTAAGGCTCGTCGGTTTTACATGCAACTGTCCATTTTCTATCTTGAAAGGCACGCTGAATTGACTGAACTTGATAGATTTTAGATTTTCCTTATTCAAATAATCAGCAGCTTTTAATTGTATGGGGTGTGAGCTTAATTGACTGTTCATCACATTGAATAGACCCGATGTGTTTAAAGATGCTAAATCCAAAGAAAGATCTTCCTTTAAATGGCCTTTCAAAAGTATTTTGGTGTTCAATTGCCCAGTTAAATGCTTCGATAGCCCGCCAAACCGATCCATGCTGGGTGCAAATGAAAACAAATCACTTAACGATACTTTTGAAAAATCCAAATTCAAATCGTACATGGGTTTACGAACATTGTGATAGTTGGCCAATCCACTCAGAGAGATTAATCCTTGGCCCAAACCAACCGAAAAATTCGAAAGCGTCAACTGGCCATTTTTAAGACTTGCTTGGCCAGTGCAATTGTTAAACTCCTGCTTTAAGTAAACAGCTTGCTTAAGATTTAAATGAAACACCCCCTCATACATGTTGAACACATTCAAATCTGTTTTTTCTTCCTTACTGGTTTGTGGCATGAAGGACATCAACTCGTCCAGCTCAAGTTTTTCTCCTTCAAGGGATACATTAAAGTTTAATATTGTGGAGTTTGGTTTTTGATAATACTCCATCAATGGGTGAACTTGACCGTTCATGCTCAATTTTGATTGGCCCAATATCAGATTGGTCTTTGTTAAAGAAGCTTTGTGACCTGTAAAATCCAAGACACCGGAAAACGAGTGTAGATCAGGAAGTGTTTTTAAGTTTTTTAAGTTTAAGTTTTGAAACTCGATGCTTCCTTTTGTTTGAGGTTTTTTCTTTGTACCCAAGATCACCAAGTTAGCCCTCATCATGCCATCGGCATCATAAACTTTTAGGCTTTCATGAAATTG
>JAYRVV010000289.1:0-2103 GCA_041918415.1 Bdellovibrionota bacterium
ATGCTGTTCATACACAAAAGACACAAGGGCGTTCACTTACGAACACTGCTTACGAATGCCATCAAAATTGTTCTGGCTTCTTGTGCACTCTATCTTGTTTTGAAATTGCAACGATATTATCTTCATATTGACCGTCAAGAACTTTTAAGCCGTCTGTTCAATGTCTTTATTCCGATCTCATTGAGCGGCACCGCATATGCTTTATCGCTGCACGTGCTGGGTGTTCAAGAAATAAAAATCTTAAACCAATCAGTTAAGAATCGAATGAATAAACTATTTTCTAAGCGTTGAGTTTTTTTCTTTCATACTTTTGATCAGCTCTTCGATGCTTCGATGATCTTCGTTTTTTTGAATGAAATTTTTCTTTTGTTCTTGATGTACCTGACGGCTGGCTTGGTGCCAAAATTGTCTGTATGCAACGCTGATGTTTTTGATTGGGAGGTTTAACTTTTGCCCGATGTGCATGATGATTTGCTTTTCGATGAATTGAAAACTCATCAGCACAGCGCTGTGTTTGACTTGAATGTGCAACACATTTTTTTCTAAACGGCAAGGCATCGATTCAGACGCCAACATCTCACCCACAATCTCAGGCCAAGCTTGTTGAATTTGATACAAAGTGGCAAGTGTAGAAAAGCGCGATTTCATTTTGGAATTTTCAATCACCGTTTTTAAACTATTGAGTTGTGAAATCGGTCGCTTGGCCACAATCTTTTTGTAACACAGCCGGCCTTGACAGTCTTGCAATAAAGTCTTTATCATATGGCTTTGATGGTTATAATGAATATTCTTTTGTTTTTAACAAGTTAGCATTTTAATGTCAGCCAATCTTTGTCCATTTTGCAGCCAATCCATCTTACAAAGCCCTCTGGTTGAACAGTACTTATCCATGCCCCTTTTGGTTGAGTCCATACGCCTTAAACAACCTCACTGGAAGCCCTCCCATGGAGCATGCCTTCAGTGCCTCGAATCTTACTACGATGCATTTTCAAAACAGCGTAAAGTTTTTGCGGGTCCGGAAGAGGACACCATCATCATCACCAACAACAGACTCATCCATCACACCACAGATAATCAATCCACTGGTGCAGGTCTCATCATGATACACGGACCATACTTTGGAAAAAAATACGATCTTTCGCAAGATCAGCTCGTACTTGGACGAGGCGAAGAAGTACACATGCAAATACCCGGTGAAAACGTTTCAAGAAAACACGCCATCATTGAAAGAAGAGGCGCAGATTTTTTCATCAAAGATCTAAGTTCAACCAATGGAACGTTTATCAACACAAAAAAAATCACCGAACACAAATTGCAAGACGGTGACTTGATTTTACTTGGCAATTGTATCTTAAAATACATTTCTGGCTCGAACGCAGAATCTCACTATTACGATGAAATATACACCTTGGCCACCAAAGACGGCCTCACACAGGCTTACAACAAAACTTTCTTTTTGGCCAAGCTTGATGAGGAACTCAGAAGGTCAAAACGATACGACCGCGAGCTCTCTTTAATCATCATCGACTTTGATCACTTTAGTCAACTGAACAACACACACGGTCACGTGGCGGGAGACATCACACTCAAAACCATTTCAAAAAACATATTACAAAACATTCGTAAGGAAGATATTTTGGGCCGATACGGTGGTGAAGAATTTTGTATTTTACTGCCTGAAATCGCTTACCAAGACGCCATGACGCTCGCTCAAAAATTGCTGCTTTTGATTCAAGAAACACCCATCCTACATCAAAACAAAACCATACACACCACGGTGAGCATGGGCGTTGCATCCTTAAATGAAGCCACCAAAACAGGCAAAGATCTAATTGAAATGGCCGATCACGCTTTGTACATAGCCAAAAACAACGGTCGAAATTGCGTTAGATGATTGCCTTTGACTTTTGACTTCTTCAATTGTAGTCAATGCCCATGCCTGTGATAGAAAAACTATCTCATGAAACCATTTTAAAAATTGCAGCCGGTGAAGTCATCGAAAGACCCGCATGCGTGGTTAAAGAATTGATTGAAAATTCGATTGATGCCGGTGCAACCGACATCGTGCTGAACATTAAAGAAGATGGTTTGGGTTTGATTGAG
>JAYRVV010000290.1:0-2333 GCA_041918415.1 Bdellovibrionota bacterium
AAAACCAAAACAATTTTTTTACATCCCCTCATGATCACTCCCTCACTGCTTCACTTGTCGCTCGATGGTTTGTATAACAATTTCTTGAACCACAAATTCAACCCTACGATTGGCCTGACGATCTTCATCGCTGACCTCAGGATCAACCATTAAATCATCTTCACCGTGACCAATGGCAATGATTTTATTAAAGTCGATGCCTTTCTTGGCCAAATAATTTTTAACGGTGTTTGCCCTTCTTTGACTTAGATCTTTATTGTAGTCGGCCTTGCCAACAGAGTCTGTATGACCATGTATGGTGAGTGTTTGAATTTGGTCCATGAACGGCACCAACATTTGCGCCGCCTCATCGAGCACTTCAAAACTTTCAGGTCGTAAGCTGTCTTTTGCTGTGGTGAAATGAATGGTTCTCACCACGGACAGTTTCTTTTTGATTTGTTCCAAAACAATGTTTGGCGTTGGTGATGGGCTTGGTTGTAAAGGTGGTGCAACGACGGGTGTGGCCACAGTGGGCGCCTGACCAAAAGGAAGTTTAACACCAGCAAATCCGACAAAATCATCAAACGTAGCTTCTCCAATGCTTTCCCAACCCAAACCTACAAACGCAATCAGCGATTTTAATTTGGCGCGAAGTGCAGTACGAATTGAAAAAGGGTTTTGGTCATCCTCATAGCCCGGAAACGTCACCGAACCCGTGATTTCAGCATTTAAACCAAGCTTGTTTTCACTCCAAAATGGCACAAAAATGCCGGCAGCGTATTCCACACGCTTGCTTCGATCCGCTGTTAAATATTGCGCGTTACTCGCATAAGTGTAGCCCAGGTTTAAATAAACGTTCATGATCGAAATGGGTGCATCTACCAATATCTTTGCGCCGTACCCAACACCATCATCGCTGACCAAATAATCTTTATTGCCTGTGGGGAAAAAAACGTAAGGCATGATCGCCAAATTAATCAAGCTGTCATCGGAGCTAACCCTGAACTTTAAATGTGTTACGACATCACCCAAAGTCCATTTGTTTCCCCCAGAGCTTGCCGTCGATAAATCAACATGGTGAAGAGGCATTGACAAACCCATCAGCAAACGTGGGTGCATTAAAAAACCTGCACCTAAAAAAAACGTATACAAATGATCTACAAAAGGAAAAATCTGCGTGCTACCCGATGCATTCACGGCCGTTAATGGCTGGCGTACATAATCAAACGACGCCCTTAGCAGCATCCAACGATGATCACGAACGAGTTCGGAATTCACACCCAGCGCATCTTCAACATGGATGGTTTCCAAGGTATCTGAAAACCGAAACATGTGTGTGTTGATGGAATCAGCCTTCAGCCCTAAACAAAAAAAGCCCAAGGCCAACACCACAAAACGCATCATTCAACCGTAATCTTTTGTATTTCGATTTTTTCAAAAGGGTTGTCGTTTGGATCCCGTTTGGCCGCCACAATTTTATCCACAACCTCAAGACCCGAAATCACTTTCCCAAACGCCGTGTACTGACCGTCTAGATGGGGTGAGTCCGCCACCATGATAAAAAACTGGCTACCTGCACTGTCGGGGTGTGAGCTTCTGGCCATCGACAACACTCCGCGAACATGCTTTTGGCTGTTAAATTCAGCTTTGATCGAGTAGCCCGGCCCACCCGTGCCATGCTTGCTTCGATCCGGCTGTTTTGAATTTGGATCGCCCCCTTGAATCATGAAACCGGGAATCACGCGGTGAAACGTGGTGCCATTGTAAAAACCTTCTTTTGAAAGTTTTAAAAAATTCTCAACCGTTTTGGGTGCCAAGTCCGGATAAAACTCAATCGCAATGCCACCCAAGGTGGTTTCAATTTTTGCTTTGGGTCTTGGTCCGTTGTGTGTTGAAGCTTGCATGGTTTGTCCTTTCTTGTCGCATGCAGCGCTAATAAACAGCGATGCAAATACAACGAACATAATACCTTTGTTAAACATCAGACGTTCTTATCAAAAACTTCTTCGACAATCCAATTTGATTGATATACATAAAAAACCAAACATGAGGGACAACTTACACAGCCAAGAATTTAATGAATTGGTTAACACGCTCAAAATGCTTAGCGCCTCTGCCGTTCAAAGGGCAAACTCGGGCCACCCAGGCCTACCTCTTGGCATGGCCGATTGTGCGGCGGTTTTGTGGCAATGTTTTTTAAAATTTAATCCGCGCGATCCTGACTGGATCAATCGTGATCGATTTATTTTGTCTGCCGGTCATGGCAGCGTGCTGCTGTACGCTTTGCTCAATGTCTATGGTTTTGATTTAAGCATGGACGAAATTAAAAATTTTCGTCAGCTTGGAAGCAAAAC
>JAYRVV010000291.1:0-3387 GCA_041918415.1 Bdellovibrionota bacterium
GGCACACTGGCCAAACAATACACCAAGCGAGGTATAAAAACTTTCATTGTTAGCCCCGACAAAGATTTCATGCAGCTCTTGGATCAAAACATTTACATACTGAATCAAAAAAACGGGGAAGATGAATTGTATGACACCAAAGCGCCCATTGCCAAATGGGGCGTTAAAGCTGAACAAGTGATTGATTTTTTAGCCCTGATGGGTGACGCTTCTGACAACGTACCCGGAGTCAAAGGTGTTGGAGAAAAAACCGCTGCAAAATTAATCGAAGAATTTGGCTCTCTAAAAAACCTTTATGACAACATTCAGTCCGTCAAACCCCAAAAACTTCAAGAGAAACTCATTGAACACAAAAAAGATGCGTTGTTATCCAAAACGCTTGTCACCATTAACACCGATGTTGAACTGAAATTAAATGAAACTGAATTAACCATCAAACCTCATGATGATCGGGCATTGGAGGTCTTGTTCAAAGAGCTGGGATTTTTTTCTCTGCTCAAGGACATTCAACCCAACACAAAACCGACAGGAGATAAAAAATACCACATTGTTCGCAGCCTCAATGACGTGCATGCTTTGATCAAGCAACTGACCGATACGTCTGCATTTTGCTTAGATTTAGAGACCACTAGCCTCAACGTGTTTGAAGCAAACATCGTCGGACTTTCTATTTGTTTCAAGGAAAACGAAAGCCACTACATCGCTCTTAACCAAAACTTTTACAACAGCACCACCGTACTTGAATTATTCAAACCTATACTGGAAAATCCAAACATTCATAAGGGTGGTCAAAACATAAAATTTGATTATGAGATTTTAATCAATCATGGAATTAAACTTCAGGGCATCGCGTTTGACACCATGGTCGCTTCCTACCTGCTGGACAGTGAATCAAGAATTCACAATTTGGATGCGTTGACCCTAAAGCATTTAAAATGGAAAAAAACGCCCATTGAATCACTCATCAAAGATCAAAAGCAAACCATCAACATGAACGACGTTGCGCTAGACAAAATCGCGCATTATGCCTGTGAAGATGCTGATGCGTCGTTCACATTGAATAACCATTTTACATCGCTTCTTCAACAGTCCATGTTGCTGGACCTATACCATAACATTGAAATACCTTTGATCGAAGTTTTGGCCAGCATGGAACTTCAAGGTGTGTGCATAGACACAGAAAAACTTAAAGTCTTACAACTTGAAATGGAAGCTAAATTAAAACAGCTGGAAATAACCATCCATCAAGAAGCAAAGGAAGCATTCAACATCAACTCACCCAAGCAACTTGGAGTGGTGTTATTTGAAAAGCTTCAAATTCAAAAAACGGCTGGCACCAGCAAAGTAAAAAAAACAAAGACTGGATATGCAACAGATCAGGAAACGCTGGAAAAATATGATCATCACCCCATTGTGTCCATGTTGCTTGAATATCGAACATTGTCCAAGCTGTTATCAACCTATATTCTAACTTTACCCAACCTGATCAATTCCAAAACATTACGTATTCACACAAATTTTAATCAAACCATCACGGCCACCGGAAGGCTTTCCAGCACAGACCCCAATTTACAAAACATACCCATACGTTCAGTGATCGGAAAAAAAATAAGAGAATCATTCATTGCATCCAAACCCTCTTGGTTGATCATCTCTGCTGATTATTCTCAAATTGAGCTTAGGATTTTGGCACACTTAAGCCAAGACCCAACATTGATCACAACATTTAAAAACGATGAGGACATTCACCAAAAAACGGCCAGCGTGATATTTGATGTACCACTCAATGAGGTCAGCACAGAGCTGCGATCACGTGCCAAAGCGATCAATTTTGGTGTTTTGTACGGCATGGGACCTATGCGATTGGCCAAAGAAACCGGCATCGATTTGGCCCAAGCCAAACAATTTATCGAATCGTATTTTAGAAAGTACGCAAACATTAAAAACTTTCTGGATGCGCAAATTCAATTTGCTAAGGATCATGGATTTGTTCAAACCATCACCGGCAGAAAAAGAAAAATTCCTGACATTTACAGTTCAAACCCCATGCTTCAGGGAAACGCCCAAAGAATCGCCACCAACACCCCCATTCAAGGTTCAGCCGCAGATTTAATCAAAATCGCCATGATTCGCATTCATCACAAAATGAGACAACAAAGCCTCAAGTGCCACATGCTGATGCAAGTGCATGACGAATTGGTGTTTGAGGTTGAGTCGGGCGACCTCAAACAAGCCTGTCAGTTGATTAAGCACGAGATGGAAAATGCCATGGATCTCAATGTGCCCATCAGAGTTGATGTGGGCCATGCATCCAACTGGGCCTTGGCACATTAAAAATTCCAATCCAAGCTGGCTTGCAGATAATTGAAAATGTAATCATCCTTTTCATCTTGCAGGATCAGTTGTGTGAGACCTGAACGAAAAACGATCCGATAATTGTCCATCATGGTCAAAGGTCTTAAATTGTACTCCAATCCAATCATTGCAGAATATCCCAGATTCTTTTTTGGTGTGTTTTGAAATGCAGCTCCCAACTCAACCAAGGGCATCAACATTTTTTCTTTTGATAAATACAATCTAAAACCCGTAACAAACTGTCTTCTTTGTATTGGACCCAGGTTCAAGCTCCAATTGGCCAACAAAACCCAATTCGAAGAAAGAAAAAACCCACTGTTAAAGCCATACATACCCGCATGATGATATTGATCGCTGGTGCGATCCCCGACCAGACCGTACCCCACACCCCAGAATCCAAGGCGCTCCTGCGATTGGCTGACTGTGGCAAACACCAACACGAACAGCATGAGCTTTGACACAAAAAGGGTTTTAGATATAAAGCCTTGGTTATGAAACACTTCGCTTTCCTATTTCTCATGCTTAGCACAATATTGCACGCATTTGAATCAAACAACCCCATTGAATCTGGATACGATGAAGGTTTTTACGTTCAAACTGCAGATCGCGCCTACAGCCTAAAGATCAATCTAAAATCCCAATTTGGTTTAACATCCAATTGGACCAACGGTAGTTCCAGTTACCAATCTTTTGATTTGCATCAAGGCAAACTGATCACATCCGGAAACCTATTACATCCAAAGTTCAATTTTTATATTCAATCTGCTTTCGCTTCGAACAGCCGTCAAGATTACGCCCAAACACTCTTTCCAACATCTCCAGACGGTTCTTTTTATCTTGAAGATGCCCATTTCATGATCACTTTTTTAACGTTTGAGTTGCATTTTGGCCAAATGAAAGTGCCCACCCTTAAAGAATGGAACAAGTTTTTTGATCAATTGAAATTTTTAAACCGTACCTTGAGCACGCAAGCCTTTCATCTGGGAAGAGACAGAGGTCTTTATGGTCGTTTCAATCTTTCAAAATTGAACC
>JAYRVV010000292.1:0-3259 GCA_041918415.1 Bdellovibrionota bacterium
ATCAATTTTAAAAACCTGTCGAGAGAAACAATATGAATTAGATTTATGTACAAAGGCACATTACTTGCTTTCAATGTACGATATAAAATATAATCGCGTAAAGGTTGAGCGGTTTCAGATCTCACTGCAAGAATACAACATTAATATGCTTGGTGGGGATGTTATCAATGGCATTAATCTGGTAGGTGGGTTAAGTAAAGATAAATTTTATAGTTTATCTAATCAAGAGTTTAAACAATACATGATTGAAATAGATTATTATTTGTCATTAAACGGGATAAATTTGCTTTCGTTTTTGCAAAATGAAAATTACTCCGATACTTATAAAAGGAATGAATTCCTAAAATTGCTAAACAACTATGTGCAATTTCGTTTTATAGAAAATCGTAAGGCACTTCGCTCGGGAGAATCTACACATTTTATATTAAATTTGGCCAAACATAAGGATGTGCGGTATGCCGCTATATTCATACAAGCGGTTGCTGCAAGGTATGGCATTGAATTGGACATGTATCTTGCAAAGGAAGAAACTCAAAATAGAAATAACAATAATCCTTGGTGGAACAATGATTTTTGTTTTGTACTTCATGATCCAACGAGCAATCGATTTTTTGGTACAATTGAATACAAGCAGTTTGTAAAAATTGATAAAGAAAATATCAAAAGTATGGGTCATATTACTAAAGTGTATAATAATTATAGTTGGGCATTAAAACCCTACGATGTGTATGAACCAAAACCATACCAATATTAACCCCGCCAATAATCTAAGAATTTTGTGTTAGAAATGTGTTTGGCTTGATTGGGGTCGATCAATGCCTGAGTGTTTTTTTCTTTGGCCTCTTCGAATGTGTTTGAAAGCTCAATGCCAAATGCTTCTTCGATTTTTTCAGTTGGAACCATGCGAATGGCATCCCAGGTAAGGCTTGAGCAAGCCTTGACACAAATTTGACAACCGATGCATTCATCAAATCGAATTTGCACGGGAGCAATGGGCCGATCCTTGTGAGCGCTGTGGGGCTGTGATTCGATGCAATCGACTGGGCAAAAGGGCACGCAGACCTGACAGCCCGTGCAGTTGCCTTCGAACACAAGGGCCACGATTTTTGGTTTTTTCTTTTTCGAATTGATTTTTTTTGGATATTCCAAAACCGCTTCTGTTTTTGCCATCATCAACCTCTTTTTTGCGATATCGCTTTTAACACAGTTATTTCTTTTTTGGGAAGTTTTGTGGGCCTTCCCACACAGTAGGCCAAGTGAATGATCTTGGCCGTGTGTTCAAGTCTTTCCAAATGGCCGAAGGCTTCTGGAATGCTTGACCCGATGGCCACTGCACCATGACGTTTTAAAATCACAACCCTGTGCTTTTTAAAATAAGGCGCGATGATTTTGGCCCCTTGGATTGTGCCTGTGGTGGTGTAGGGCACCGTCGGCACTTGACCCAAGGCAATGACGACTTCAGGAAGCATGTCATGATCAAGTTCAATGTTGGCCAAAGAAAGCGAGGTGGCATAAGGTGGATGCGCGTGCACGATGGCTTGTGCCTTGGCTTGAGATTTAAAAATTTCAAGATGCATGTGAATTTCAGACGATGGCTTGTACGCACCTTGGATGGCCTTTCCCTTAAGGTCGATGATGGTTAAATCTTTGGACTTCAATCTTGATTTGTCCAGGCCTTTGGGGGTGATCAATATGCGATTTGGACCAAGGCGTATGGCGCTGTTGCCATCGTTTAGAACACTAAATCCTCGTTCGTAAAACATGCGATGCACCCACACCATGTCTTTTCTTGCTTGCTGCTCATTCATAATGTCTAAATCATATCAGTCCAAAAAAAAATTGCTTTAAAATCGTACAGAGTTCTTGACATCATGCGCTCTGTGTAGGAATTTGTGTTCATGAAATTCTTTTTGGACACAGCCAACTTAAGCGAAATTGATCAAGCCTTAAGTTGGGGCATGCTCGATGGCGTGACCACCAACCCAAGCTTGGTGGCCAAGGAATCGGGTCGTTTTGATATGATTGTTTCGCAAATATGCTCGAAGGTGCCAGGTCCCGTGAGTCTTGAAACCACAGCTACTTCGTCCAATCAGATGGTGGCCGACGGTATAAAATTGTCGGAATATGGAAAAAACGTGATTGTTAAATTGCCCTTGTGCTTGGAGGCTTTAAAGGCCACACGTCAATTGGCCCAAAAGGGCATTGGTGTGAACATGACCTTATGCTTTACACCCCTTCAAGCTTTAATGGCCGCCAAAGCGGGGGCCAAATACATCAGCCCCTTTGTTGGTCGCTTGGATGATATCTCGCAAGACGGTATGCAATTGATTTCTCAAATTGTTTCAATTTATAAAAATTACAAATTTGAAACAGAAGTCTTGGTGGCCAGCATTCGAAACCCGATGCATGTGCTTGATGCGGCCTTGATGGGCGCCCATGTGGCGACGATTCCATTTAAAGTCTTAGAGCAATTCATCAAACATCCTTTGACCGACAAGGGGATTGAAATTTTTGAAAAAGATGCCAAAAAAACACAGGGGGCTTTATGAAAAACATTCGTTTGTTTTTTTTAACAAGCATTGCGTTTGTGTTTGTGTCATTTGCCCAGGTGGGATTGGGTTTAAAAGCAGGTGCGGGTGTCAGCCATTCTCCCAACACGATTACGATGTTTGCACTGGCTCAATATCGCTTCGATGATTATTTTGCATTGGGCCCGATGTTGCAATGGGGTTTGAGTGATCGAAGCGATTATTTTACACCAACGTTTGGCGGCAGTTTGATATTGCCGACATCGTTCTGGGCCAATGTTTTTTCAAACACAGACCCTGATGAGATTGGATTTGAGTCGTCTTTGCATGTAGGCATGGGCGCCGCTTACAGAGAAGTCAACACACTTCGCTTCACCAATGTAAATTTCGAAGCGGCTTTGATGTTTGATGTTATTTTTCAAAACACCTACAGTCTTGGTTTGGCCTACATCACCA
Source organism: Bdellovibrionota bacterium (assembly GCA_041918415.1). Lineage (GTDB taxonomy): Bacteria > Bdellovibrionota_G > JALEGL01 > JALEGL01 > JALEGL01 > JAYRVV01. The sequence continues at coordinate 2,985 of JAYRVV010000292.1, forward strand.
ACATTACGTCAAGCCCCATTGAAAAACATTACGGAACAGCCGTTTTAAACGCTGGCATTAATTTTTAGTTGTCCTTCAAACATTTATCTCGTAGAATTTTTTAAACCGAAAAGGGGAGTTTTATGAAAATTGCAGTGTGCATCAAACAAGTTCCGGATACGGCTTGGTCGGTGGTGCTTAAGCCAGACGGCTTGGGCATGAACGAGCAAGGTGTAAAATTCATCATCAGTCCTTATGATGAATTTGCGATAGAAGAGGCTTTAAAAACCAAAGAA